>JANNRN010000487.1:0-7141 GCA_031401375.1 Phyllobacteriaceae bacterium
CCAGGGTTTCCGCCCTTGGGCTTGGCGCGATGGGTATGTCCGACTTTTACGGTCCCGCCGACCGCGCCGAGAGCATCGCAACCATTCACGCTGCGCTGGACGCCGGCATCAACCTGATTGACACCGGTGACTTCTATGGCAACGGACACAACGAGATCCTGATCCGTGAAGCGCTTACGGGACGCAAGCGCGATAGCGCCGTGATCAGCGTCAAGTTTGGAGCGCTGCGCGATCCAGCGGGCGGTTGGGGCGGCGGCGACAACAGCCCGGCGGCGTTGAAGAACTATCTGGCATATAGCCTGCAAAGGCTCGGCACGGACCACATCGATATCTACCGCCCGGCCCGTCTTGATCCCAAAGTGCCGGTCGAAGAGACGATCGGCGCGATGGCCGATATGGTGAAGGCGGGATACATCCGTCATATCGGCCTGTCGGAAGTCTCGTCGGCGACGATCCGCAGGGCGCACGCGATCCACCCCATCTGTGACTTGCAGATCGAGTATTCGCTGATTTCGCGCAACGTCGAAAAGGACATTCTTCCCACGCTGCGTGAACTTGGCATTGCCGTGACCGCCTATGGTGTTCTCTCACGCGGCCTCATCAGCGGACACTGGAGCAAGACCCGGCAAGGCGAGCGCGATTTCCGAGCGATCAGCCCCCGCTTTCAGGAAGGCAATCTCGACCAAAATCTCAGACTGGTCGAAAAACTGCGTGAAATCGCCAGTGTCAAAGGCATTTCAGTCGCCCAACTGGCCATTGCATGGGTGCTGGCGCGTGGCGATGATATCGTGCCGCTGGTTGGCGCCCGCCAGCGTGACCGTTTGAGTGAGAGCCTTGGCGCGCTCGACGTAACGCTTGGCGCTGGCGAGTTGGCAGAAATCGAGCGCGCAGTGCCCGCATCCGCTGTTGCCGGTGATCGTTACAACGAGCAGATGATGCATAACCTCGACAGTGAAAAACCCGCTGCTTGAATGTCAAATATGGTTCAAGCCTGTGTGATCTCGCTCGCATTGGGAAACACCATCCATTTCTTCGGACGAAACGCCAGGCTGCCGCCTTCCGGCGTCGGATGCTCGGGAGCAAGCTCGATTTCCATGCGATCACCGCCTGTGAGTTCGAGATCGATGTGCCGGGTGCCCGCCGTACGGCGGCGGCCAACGATCTTGCCCTCAATGGCAGTGCCGGCGCCTTCCACAAGTTCCACATCATAGGGCCGGAAAAACAGGGTGCCTTCGCCCGGAGGCAAATCTTCCGGCGCGATGTCGATCTGGGTGCCGCGGTAGCGCACTTGCCCGCCGCCCACCGTAACCGGCAATCTTGACGATTCGCCGATGAAGCCAAAAACGAAGGCGGACGCCGGATGATCGTAGATTTCATCGGGCGTTCCGACCTGCTCGATCTGGCCTTTGTTCATGACGACAACCCGGTCGGCAAGCTCGAGCGCCTCCTCCTGATCATGCGTGACAAAAACGGTTGTGTGGCCGGTCTTGTCGTGGATGCCGCGCAGCCACGAGCGCAGTTCGCGCCGCACCTGCGCATCAAGCGCCCCGAACGGTTCATCCAGCAGCAACACCTTCGGTTCAATCGCCATCGCCCGGGCAAGCGCGACCCGTTGGCGCTGGCCGCCTGATAATTGCGTCGGGTAGCGGTTTTCAAGGCCCGGCAGTTGCACAAGATTGAGCAGTTCCATGGCCCGGCGCCGGATTTCCGCTTTGGCAGGCCGGCTTGATCTTGGCCGCACCTTCAGGCCAAAGCCGACATTGTCGACAACGCTCATATGACGAAAAAGGGCGTAGTGCTGAAAGACAAAACCGACATGGCGCTCCTGCACTGTCTTGCGCGAGGCGTCTTCATTGCCAAAGAAGATCGATCCTTCGGTCGGAAATTCGAGCCCCGCAATGAGGCGCAACAATGTCGTTTTGCCGGAACCGGACGGTCCCAACAGCGCAATCAGTTCGCCGGAGCGAATGTCAAGCGAGACATTGTTGAGCGCGGGAAAATGCTCAAACTCCTTGCGCACGTTTTTGACGCGAACTTCCATCAACAGTCTTTCCTAGTGTTTGCGCAAAGCCGCCAGCTCTTCGCTGAACCGGATTTCCAGAAGAGTCTTGAGTACGAGAGTGACCAGCGCCAGAAAAGCAAGCAGCGACGCGACGGCAAAGGCGGCGACGAAATTGTATTCATTGTAGAGAATTTCGATATGCAGCGGCATGGTGTTGGTGAGGCCGCGAATATGGCCCGATACCACCGACACCGCGCCGAATTCGCCCATGGCACGCGCATTGCAGAGCAGAACCCCGTAGAGCAACCCCCATTTGATATTCGGCAATGTCACGTAAAGGAAGGTCTGCCAGCCGCTTGCCCCCAATGAAAGTGCGGCCTCTTCATCGGAGTTACCCTGTTCCTGCATGAGCGGGATGAGCTCTCGCGCAACGAACGGAAAGGTGACGAATATGGTGGCCAGAACAATGCCGGGAACGGCGAAAAGCACCTGGATTCCGTAAGACTTCAGCCAGACTCCCAAAAGACTGCCCGAACCAAAAAGCAAAACGAAGACGAGGCCCGAAATCACTGGAGACACCGAAAACGGCAGATCGATCAGTGTCGTCAGAAATGCTTTTCCCTTGAACTCATACTTGGCGATTGCCCATGACGCGGCGACGCCGAAGACGAGATTGAGCGGCACTGCGATCGCTGCCACCAGCAAGGTTAGACGGATGGCGGAAAGCGCTTCCGGGTCGGCGAGCGCGGAAAAGAACGCAACGGGCCCCTGGCGCAGCGCCTCGGTGAAAACGGCGACAAGCGGCAGGATGAGAAAGACGGCGAGATAGACGAGCGCCACCGTCATCAACGCGGCACGCCAGCGCCGACTTTCGGTTGTCGCTCGCCGAGGTTGCAGGTTGATCGGGTCTTCATTGAGGTCACGCGCCATAGCCGTACCTCCTTCGGCTCCACGCCTGGATGAGGTTGATAACGAGCAGCATGGCAAAGGAAATGACCAGCATGATCGTGGCGATGGCAGTCGCGCCCGCGTAATCGAATTCTTCGAGCCTGATGACGATCAGCAAGGGCGCGATTTCGGTGACGTAAGGTATATTCCCGGCGATGAAGATGACCGAGCCGTATTCACCGACGCCGCGGGCGAACGCCAGCGCGAACCCGGTCAAAATGGCAGGCGCCAGACCCGGCAAAAGCACGCGCGAAATGGTCTGCCAGCGATTTGCACCCAGCGTCGCCGATGCTTCCTCGACCTCACGGTCGATCTCTTCCATCACCGGCTGCACGGTGCGCACGATGAAGGGCAGGCCGACAAAAATCAGCGCAATAACAATGCCAATCGGTGTGAAGGCGATCTTGATGTCAAATGGTTTGAGCCATTGGCCTATCCAGCCGTTCGGCGCATAAAGCGCCGTCAGCGCGATGCCTGCAACGGCGGTTGGCAACGCAAACGGCAGGTCGACCATAGCGTCGATGATCCGGCGGCCCGCAAACCGGTAACGCACCAGAACCCAGGCAATGATGACGCCGAAGACGACATTGACCAGGGCGGCGGCAAAGGCGGTGCCGAAACTCACATAGAGCGAGCGAACGACCCGGCGGTCGGTGGCGATGGCGACAAATTCGGGAAACCCGATGCTTGCCGCTCTTAAGACAAGGCCGGCAAGGGGAATAAGGACGATCAGGGTGAGATAGACAATCGAAAAGCCGAGCGCCAATCCAAAACCCGGCAGCACGCTTGGCCGCTTGAGATTCCATTGCCAGCCCGCCAACGCCAAGTCACTGCCTCCCAAGAAAGATTTGATCAAAAACACCACCCTCGGCGAAGTGCTTTTTGTGGACCGCCGCCCAGCCTCCAAACAGTGGATCGTCAACGCTGACGAGTCTGAGTTGCGGAAAGACACTCAGCAAGCCGGGCTCGACGAGTTCGGGAAGCGCCGGCCGGAAATGGTGCCGTGCAATGATGTTCTGGCCCTCTGTTGAATAAAGATAGCGCAAATAGCTCTCGGCAACTTCCCTCGTTCCGTCTGCATCAACATTGGCGTCAACGACCGCCACCGGTGGTTCAGCCAATATCGACTGCGAAGGAGTGATGATTTCGAACGCGCGCTCATCGAATGCCTCAAGCAGCAGGTAGGCTTCGTTTTCCCATGTCAGCAGCACATCGCCGATTTCGCGCTGGGCAAAAGTCGTCGCCGAGGCGCGGGCGCCCGCATCGAGCACCGTGACGTGGCGATAGAGGTTCCCGACATATTCCCGGATCTGCTTTTCATCGCCGTTGAAGTCCTGGTGTGCCCACGCCCATGCGGCAAGATAATTCCAGCGTGCGCCGCCCGAGGTTTTCGGATTGGTCGCAACGATCTCCACCCCGTCGCCGACAAGGTCGGACCAGTCGCGTATCCGCTTGGGATTACCCTTGCGGACCAGGAAAACGATGGTGGAGGTGTAAGGTGCCGCGTTGTTCGGAAATTCGCTGCGCCAGTCAGGATTGATCTTGCCGCTCTTGGCGACGATCGCGTCGATATCAGCTTGCAATGCCAGTGTCACAACATCCGCATCAAGGCCGTCAATCACAGCGCGCGCTTGTTTTCCCGAGCCGCCATGCGACGCCAGAATCTCGATGTCTTCGCCGTTTTCTTCTTTCCATTTCTTGGCGAACGCCCGGTCGAAATCGCGGAAGAACTCACGCGTGGGATCATAAGACACATTCAGAATGGTCGAACCGGCGTTTGCCGGAATGGGCGCTGAATGAAAAATTAGGAAGGGCAGGAGTATTGAGGCGAGCAAAGTTCTGAGGCTTCGTTTCATTCTGCGTCTCGTTTCCTGTCGCTTGCAGCCTAGCTGATATAGGTCACTTAGAAAAATGCTGCGCTGCATCAGTGGGGGCAGTAACCGGGAATATCATTCCGGTTTCCATCGCGCCAAGGAAACAAATTGTTGCAGAGCGTAACTTGCCTTCCCAGAGACTTGTCACCCGATCTCCTGGAGCCGGTTGTCATATCGCTGAATTTATCGCAAACATTGCGCAGATCTGACTTGACTAGGACTTTCAATGCATTACCGCAAACTCGGGCGCACCGGACTTGATGTTTCGCTGATCTGTCTTGGCACCATGACTTACGGTGAGCAAAACAGCGAGGCCGACGGTCATGCGCTGATGGATCATGCCTTGTCGCAGGGTGTGAATTTCTTCGATACCGCCGAACTTTACGCGGTGCCGCCGAAGCCGGAAACGCAAGGGCGCACCGAAGAAATCATCGGCACATGGTTTCAATCGCGCAAAAACCGCGAAAAGGTCATCCTCGCCACGAAAGTCACCGGCCGCTCGCCAATGACGTGGCTGCGCGCCGACAAATCACCGACGCGCATTAACCGGGCGCAGTTGACAGAAGCCCTGCACAACAGCCTCAGGCGGCTTCGGACCGACTATGTTGATCTCTTCCAGCTGCACTACCCGGAACGGTCGATGCCGTGGGGAGCGATCCCGACGACCTACCGGGACCGCATGTTCGCTCTGCAGGGCGATGAAGTTCCCATGGAGGAGCAACTGGGCATATTGGCGGAGTTCATCCAACAGGGAAAACTCCGCTTCGTCGGTGTCTCGAACGAAAGCCCATGGGGCATGATGCAATTTGCGCATCTGGCGGACACGCATGGCCTGCCGCGTATCCAATCCATACAGAACGCCTACAATCTGGTGAACCGGACGTTTGAGTCCGGCGCGGTCGAAGTGAGCGAGCGCGAGGATATTTCGCTGCTCGTCTATTCGCCGCAGGCGCAGGGGTATCTCACTGGCAAGTACCGGCATGGTGCTTTGCCCGCCGGCGCACGCAAGACCCTGTTCAACCGCCTGTATCGCTATGAAACCCCCGGCGCCGACATCGCGTTCGAATGTTACTTCGAGCTTGCCGCCGAACTTGGAATGACACCTGCCGCGATGGCTTTGGCATTCGTCAATTCGCGGCCGTTTGTCACCTCCAACATCATTGGTGCGACGACAATGGCGCAGCTTGCGCAATGCCTCGCTTCAATCGATGTTCAATTGTCTGAAGAAGCGTTGAAGCGCATTGACGAAATTCACCATCTGCACATGAATCCCTGCCCCTGAGGATCAATGTGCTTCGTCCCAGTTCCTTGCGGCGCGCGCGTCGACCTGCAACGGAACGGCAAGATCGATGGCCGGAAGCGCGGCGTTTTCCATGACATGCCTGATGACGGGAATGGCCGGTTCGACATCGCTTTGAGGCGCTTCGAACACCAGTTCATCGTGTACTTGCAGGAGCATGCGCACGGAGTTGAGCTTGCTGGCTAGCAGTGCCGCCTCCATCCGCGCCATGGCGCGGCGGATAATGTCGGCGGCCGAGCCCTGGATCGGCGCATTGATCGAAGCGCGCTCGTTGAAGGCGCGCACTTGCGGATTTGGCGAACGGATTTCCGGATAGTGGGCGCGGCGGCCGAAAATCGTCTCGACATAGCCCTTCTCGCGACAGATGGCCTTGGTTGACTCCATGTAATCCCTGATGCCGGGGAAACGCTCAAAATACTTCTTGATGTAAGCGGAGGCTTCCTCGCGCGGAATGGAGAGCTGGTTGGCAAGGCCAAACGCCGAGATGCCATAGATTATACCGAAATTGATCGCCTTGGCTCTGCGGCGCACTTCGGACGGCATGCCGGCAACCGGGATTCCAAACATTTCGGATGCCGTCATTGCATGAATGTCGACCCCGTCCGCGAACGCCTGCTTGAGTTGCGCAATGTCGGCAACGTGGGCGAGGACGCGCAGCTCGATTTGCGAATAATCGGCCGAGATCAAGAAGTTGCCCGGCTCGGCGACGAATGCCGTCCGTATCTTGCGCCCTTCAGCTGTGCGCACCGGAATGTTCTGGATATTTGGATCCGAGGAGGAAAGCCGCCCGGTGGTTGTTGAAGCCAGAGCAAACGAGGTGTGAACCCGTTTGGTCCGCGGGTTCACATAGCCCGGCAAAGCGTCGGTGTAGGTCCCCTTGAGTTTCGTCAGCTGCCGCCAGTCGACAATCTTGCGCGCCAGTTCGTGGCCTTCGCTGGCAAGGTCCTCAAGCACATCCGCCGAGGTGGACCATTGGCCGGTTGCGGTCTTTTTGGCCCCCGGAATGTTGAGCTTGCC
>JANNRN010000488.1:0-3084 GCA_031401375.1 Phyllobacteriaceae bacterium
TTGAACAGACACCGAGCATTCCGGGCGAAGGCTAGGAGATTATGCTCGCCTGTTCAATCGTACCTCAAAGCAAGCCGCGTTTTGCCAGCATCGCCTCAGGTTTTGGCATGCGGCCGCGGAAGGCGATGTAGGCGTCTTCGGGATCCATCGAGCCGCCGGATGAATAGATGAATGTCAGCAGCTTTGCCGCCGTTTCCTTGTGAAAAGGATCGCCCGCCTCTTCAAAGGCATTGAACGCATCGGCATCAAGCACTTCCGACCACATATAGGAATAGTAGCCTGCCGAATATCCGTCGCCTGAATAGACATGGGCAAAATGCGGCGTGCGATGGCGCATGATGATGCCTTTCGGCATGTTGAGGCGTGCAAGCACCGCCGCCTCCGCCGCCATGGGATCAGCGGGCGCGGATCCATCCTTGTGCGCATTCATGTCAACAATGGCCGAGGAAGTGAACTCGATCGTCTGGAAACCGGCATTGAAAGTGCGCGCCGCGGTCAACTTGGCGATGAGTTCGGAAGGCATGGGTCGGCCGGTCTCAAAATGCACAGCATATTCGCTCAGAACCTGCGGCGTAGTCAGCCAATGCTCGTAAAGCTGGGAGGGCAGCTCGACAAAATCACGCGACACGGAAGTTCCGGACACCGACGGCCAGGTCACGCTCGACAACAGACCATGCAGGGCATGACCGAATTCGTGAAACAAGGTGCGGGCGTCATCGAACGACAGCAGAGCCGGACTGCCTTCCGGCGCCTTGGCGAAATTCATCACATTGTAGATGATCGGGGTCGAGCCTTTGCCAAGCCGGTATTGCCGTTGCAAGGCGCTCATCCACGCCCCGGAACGTTTGGAGGGCCGGGCAAAATAATCACCCAAGAACATGCCAATTTGCCGGCCTGCGGCATCACTGACGCTAAAGGTGCGAACATCGGGATGCCAGGCGGCAACATCCGGTTGCTCGGCAAAGCTCAACCCGAACAATTTGCCCGCAACAGCAAAGCAGGCGTCGATGATGCGGTTGAGCTCGAAATACGGCTTGATCTCCGCCTCATTGAAGTCGAACTTTTGCTGGCGCAGCCTCTCGGCGTAGAAGCGCCAGTCCCACGGCATGATCTCGTGATTGCTGCCATGGGACTGCGCAAGGGTCTGAAGTTCCGCCGCCTCGCCTTCAGCACGCAAAAGCGCGCGCTCCCACACATCCGTGAGCAGCGCATTGACGGCTGCGGGCGTCTTGGCCATCGTGTCATCAAGCTTGTAGGCAGCAAAACTCTCGTAGCCGAGGAGTTTCGCCTTCTCGGCGCGCAGGGCCAGCGTTTCGGCTACAATCGCACGATTGTCGCTGTCGCCGCCATTTTCGCCGCGCGCCGCAAAAGCCCGAAACGCCTCCTCGCGCAATGCGCGGCTTTCGGCATAGGTCAGAAACGGTTCGATGATTGAACGCGACAATGTCACGGCATGCAAATCCGGACGGCCGAGTTCCGCCGCCGCCTGTTGCATGGCGCTTTTCAAGCTGTCGGGAAGGGCGGACAAGTCGGGCTCATTTTCGACAAGCAATGACCAGTTCTTTTCATCAGCCAGAACATTCTGGCCAAACTTCGCCCCATTCAGCGCGAGCGTACTGTTGATGTCCGCCAAACGTTGCTGCGCCGCTGGCTCAAGCTTCGCGCCGGCGCGCACAAACCCCTTCCAGCTCTTTTCCAGAACCCGCATGGTTTCCCTGTCCAAACCAAGACTGGCCCGGTTCGCATACAGCCGGTCCATGCGGTCGAACAAAGGCCTGTTCATGCCAATCGCCGAGTAATGCCGCGAAAGCTTCGGGGCGATGTCGCGCTCAAGCTCCTCAATCACGGGATTGGTGTGCGCGCCTGCCTTCAGCCAGAAAATTGCGGACACGCGTGACAGCGCATCGCCTGCAAGCTCCAGTTCGACAAGCGTGTTGGCGATTGCCGGCGGCTCGGGATTGGCGGTAATGGCGGCAATCTCGGCGTCATGCGCCTGCATGGCCGCATCGAAAGCAGCCGGGAATTCTGAATCATTGAGCTGATCAAACCGGGGAAGGCCAAATGGCCCATGCCAGTCCGTCAAGCGTTCAGACGTTGTAACGCGCTCATTCATGTCATTGTCCCATTTATCCTGTCAGCCATCCGGCAGTCCGCCATGCCGGACGATATCGGGGAAAGCCGTAGCGCCTGATATGATGACATGAAAGGAAAATCTCTGCCTGATCTCCACCGGCAAAACGTATTGCCGATGCACCCTGAACATGTTGAATTTGATGCGATGGTAAGTCGGCGTGCTTAAAAGATGGCGCATCCGCACAACGATCTCGCGATAGTTTGGCGACGGCACGGAATACATCCGCGTCAAATCGCATTCGAGAAAGTTGATCGGGTCGATCAGCGCCTGAACGTCGAGCCAATGAACCTGCATGCGCAAGAGTTGCTTGGCCATATTGCGCCATTGCGAAGCCTTCGGATGACAGGCGACTTGCAGCAACCCGGAGCCGAGCGTGAGGACATGGACAGGCGTTTCCAATTCTTGAAGCTCTGACGCAAGCCGGACGGCCAAAGCCGCGCCGATGCTGTGCCCGCAAACGATCACCTCGTCGAACGGGTTGGCGGCAGCCTCTGCAAGGGCAACGCGTTTTGAGGTGTCAACCAGATGCTCACTCGCTTCACGGATCGCCGGGTCAACGCCGATGGCAAGAACCCGCGCGTAATGCCACAAATCCATCATCAAGAGGAGGTGCGCTTGACGGCAGGCGAGAAACAGCAGCGCAGCCGCAACAGCGACACCAGCGGCAACTCCGGGCCATCCGCCAATCAGGTCGCCGCTGAAAAGCCCCGCGAGCAAGATCGCGGCCAGCATGAACAGGGGATAGAGAAAGAACAGTCCGTAACGCCAGCTGGTGCGCAGATAGGTCAACAGCGTCCCGTTCAACATGAAACTGCCCAGCGCATAAAGACCGAGCGCCATCCTGTGGAAAAAGGAGCGGGCGGCGATTGCCTGCATCACCGGCGCCAGATCGCAGATGACGAGTTTCGTCTCGGTAGAGGCGCCATCTTGAGATGTGATCAGGGTAAATG
>JANNRN010000489.1:0-6935 GCA_031401375.1 Phyllobacteriaceae bacterium
CCGACGCGGCCCTCGATCTCCGGCTTCATGTCCGGCCCGCCGGTTCCGTCCAACGCGAGCGCCGCCTTGATCACTTCGGTCTGCGGCCATGACCGCGACGTGCGCTGGAGCGGCAGCCCGTCCTTTGACACGGCGTCATAAGCGAGCCCGGTTGCGCGGTTCAAGCCGTTCGCAATGGCGCTGGCATAGAGCTTTCGCGCAAACTTGATGAGGTCCGGCCTTTTGGCAAGGTTCGCATATTTGACCAGGAGCCAGGCCCATTCGAAGTGATGGCCGGGTTCCGTCCACGCGCCCTTGTCACCTGCGGCAGGCGTCCAGTCCTCATCAAAATACTCGCCAAGGGTCCAGGTATCGGCGTCAAAGAAAGACGCGGTGAAGAGATCGACAATGCGGGAGGCCTGTTGCATCCAGATGTCTTCACCCGTCGCCTCGAACCATGCCAGACACGCTTCCAGAAGGTGCATATGCGGATTTGACCGGCGTGGCAGGCCGCCTTGCGATGTTTCGCGAAAACCGCCATGCGCGCCTGCCGAAAGATGAGCCTCCAAAAAGCCCATTGTCTCCCGGCCGAGCGAAGCTGCATGCGCATTTCCGGCAATATGGGCATGTGCGAGCGCCAGGAGCACGCAACTGTGGTCATAGAGATCTTCGGCCGGATCGGCGACTGTGCCATTTGGATGGAACGCCCGCACCCATCCCCCGTTTTTGGTGCGGCCCTTTGTTTCAATAAATGCGATGCCGAGTTCAACGAGTTCGCTCACCGGCCCGTCCCAGCCCATCTGGCCGGCAATCGAAAAAGCGTAGATTTGCCGTGCGATGGTGCGCATGCGTTTTTCACGCGGCACCGGCTTGCCCTGAAACGTCAGGGCCTCGTGAAAACCGCCATTGACGCGGTCAACGCCTGCGGTCGACCACAGCGGCAGTGTTTCCTCAAACAGCCAGTGCCGCACCCGCTTGGCGTAGGCGCCGGGCTCCGGCATCAAGTCATGCACCGGCGTTCGCTTGGTCTCCAGGCGTCCGGATTTTTCCAGTTGTTCGACAATTTTCTTGACGTTCTGGCTCTCTGAAACGGGAGCTGCAAATGTGGCGTCCGGGGTCGAAACCACGGCGACATCCCTCAGGCCAATCGCCGAAAGAAGCCGCCCTTCGCTGCGCAGATACGCCCTTTCGCAGTCAATCGCCACCACATCGCCGATGATCACATTGCCCTTGTCATCTGTCGGACTGACTTCAAGCAGGGATTGCCACGAGCCAAGATCGTTCCAGCGGAATGCCGCCTGAACAACCGAAATGTTTTCCAGTTTTTCGATGATCGCATAGTCCACCGACACCGGCCGGATGTCCTGGTACTCGGCTTGCGGCAGGTGTGTGCCGAATTCGTCGGCATGCGCGCGTGAAACTGCGTTTTCGACCCCCTGCCAGATGTCGGGAGCGTGTCTTTGAAAGGCTGCCTGCATCACGCTGGCGCGAAACAGAAAAATGCCGGCGTTCCAGTAGAAGTTGCCCGCGGCGACATATTTCCTTGCAGTGGCAAGGTCGGGCTTTTCGACAAAGCGGCGCACATCGAAATCGTTTCGGCCAGCCTTGGCTTCGCCCGCCTCAATATAGCCGAACCCTGTCTCGGGGCCGGTCGGCTTGATCCCGAAAACGACGACGTTGCCGGCAAGGGCCGCCGGCACGCCTTGCTCCACGGTGCTCCAGAAATCAGCGTCCGTCGTGATTTCATGGTCGGAAGGCACGACCATGACAAGTTCATCGCCGAATTCGCTCAGGACGGTTTTGCTGGCAACCGCGACCGCAGCCGCCGTGTTGCGCCCTGATGGTTCGAAAATGCTCCTTCCGCCTTTCTGGTCAACATGGGCAAGGTCGAACTGGATGCGTTCGGCATGCCGTTCGGCGGCTATCAGAAAAACGCGGGACTCGCCGTTTTGGCGCGCCGCCATGCGCTGCACGGTCTTGACCAGCATCGAGCTTTCGCCCGCCAGGCTGTGGAATTGCTTTGGATTGTCTTCGCGCGACAGCGGCCAAAGACGTGAACCGACACCACCGCTCATGACAAAGGAAATGATGCGCCCGTCACCCGATTTTTGCATGCTGGACCCTGCTACCGACCTTCAGACCCTTTAGCCCAAGGGGCTCAATTGCGCCACCGCGTATTGGCGAGCCCCAAATCAGGTCCGTGTTGAGCCGGAAACCGCCAACAGTGCAGACGAACCCGCCGCGGTCAACCCTTTGATACAAAGAACGGATTTTGGAAATCTCGCATATTCGGCTGCGCCCTTTTGCCATAGGCCAGCGGCTCGCCGTCCAATGTCCGCGTTTGCCCGCCCGCCGCCCTCAGGATGGCATCGCCCGCCGCCGTGTCCCATTCCATGGTCGTGCCGAAGCGAGGATAAAGGTCCGCCTCGCCTTCGGCCAGGAGGCAAAACTTCAAGCTTGAGCCGATGGCGCGGCAATCAGCTTCGGGAAACCGGTCAAGATAGGCCTTGGTTTCACTCGTCATGTGCGAGCGGGTCGCGACGATTGTCAGCGGTTGCGATGGCTGTCGCGTCGATATCTGACGGCGGCCGGTCAGGTTGCCGGTATCAGAAACAGAGGCGCGCGCGGCGGTTCCGCTTCCCCGCCCGTCATGTTCGGCCGCGTACAGCACTCTCATTGCCGGAGAATAGACGACGCCGACAACCGGAACCGCGTTCTCGACAAGCGCGATGTTGACCGTGAACTCATCACGCCCCGAACAGAACTCCCGCGTTCCGTCCAGCGCATCAACCAGAAAGAACTGTTGGCCCAGACTGGCTGGAACATCCCCGATTGAGACCAGTTCCTCCGCAACGACCGGGACGCGCGGATAGTCCTTCAAGAGACCGGCAACGATGACTTTTTCGGCGCGCCGATCCGCGTCGGTAACGGGCGATCCGTCCGCCTTTTCGGCAATCACGAACTGTCTGTTGCGGACGTCGATTATCTCTTCCCCCGCCTCAAAGGCGAGTCGCTCAAACACTGCGAGCATGCCTTGGCGGTCAGATGTCGAAGTCATCGTAATCGTTCATGCCGAGAATGTAGTTCTCCACTTCCTTGGCCAGATCGGCGGGATCGCGGCCAAGGGTATTGAGGTGTATCTCAGGATTTTCCGGCTTTTCATAGGGCGAGTCGATCCCGGTGAAATTCTTGATCTCACCGCGCCGGGCCTTCGCATACAAACCCTTGGGATCACGCGATGCGCAGTCCTCAATGGGCGTGTCGACGAAGACCTCGATGAATTCACCCTTGTCGATCATCTCCCTAGCGGCGCGCCGCTCGGCGCGGAATGGTGAAATGAACGACACCAGGACAATCAATCCGGCGTCAGCCATCAGCTTTGCCACTTCGGCCACGCGCCTTATGTTCTCAACCCTGTCTTCGTCAGTGAATCCAAGATCCCGATTAAGCCCATGCCTGACATTGTCGCCGTCAAGAATATAGGTGTGCATCCCAAGCGCATGCAGTCTTTTTTCAAGCAAGTTCGCAATTGTCGATTTGCCCGAGCCGGACAGACCGGTGAACCAAAGCACGGCAGGACGTTGATGCTTTTGCCCGGCGCGGGCCGCCTTGTTGACGTCAAGCGCCTGCCAATGCACGTTGGAAGCCCGCCGCAACGGATGCACGATCATGCCGCAAGCAACGGTGGCGTTACTCATGCGGTCAATCAGCACGAAAGCGCCGGTGACGCGGTTTTCCGCGTAAGTGTCAAAGGCGATCGGCGCCAAAGTTGAGATATTGCAGAACCCGACCTCATTGAGTTCGAGGGATTTGGCTGCTTCATGGGCGAAGGAGTTCACATCCACCTTGTACTTGAGCGCCGTGATCGTGGCCGTCGTCTGGTCAGTTTCGGTTCGCAGAAGATAAGTTCTTCCCGGCAGCAATGCGTGTTCGCCAAACCAGACGATGTTGGCGGCAAACTGGTCAGCCACATGGGGACGCGCATCATTGGGCACCAACAGGTTTCCCCGCGAAACGTCTATCTCGTCCTCAAGGACGATTGTGACCGACTCGCCTTCCACCGCGTAGGTCAGATCGCCTTTCGACGTGACGATGCGCTTGACCTTTGACATTTTTCCCGAATTTGCCACAACCAATTGATCGCCGACCGCCACACGCCCGGATGCCACGGTTCCCGCAAAGCCGCGGAAGTCAAGATTGGGCCGGTTCACATACTGAACCGGAAACCTGAACGGCAGGTCGCGCGCCGCATTGTCGATTTCAATTGTTTCCAGATGCCGCAGCAAAGAGCTGCCGCGATACCACGGGGTATTTTGCGACTCGGCAATGACATTGTCGCCAAAGCGGGCCGAGATCGGAATTGGTTGAATGGTCGCAAATCCGAGGTCCTTGGCAAAGGCCAGATAATCCTTGGTGATGCGTTCAAACTCCTCTTGAGAATAGCCCACCAGATCGATCTTGTTGATCGCCAGCACCACATGGCGGATGCCGAGCAGCGAGGCGATGAAAGAATGGCGCCTCGTCTGCTTCAAAATGCCTTGTCTGGCATCAACCAGCACAATGGCAAGATCAGCGGTTGATGCGCCGGTCGCCATGTTGCGCGTGTATTGCTCGTGGCCGGGCGTATCTGCCACGATGAACTTTCGCTTGCTCGTTGCGAAGAAGCGGTAAGCGACATCAATTGTAATGCCTTGCTCGCGCTCCGCCTCAAGGCCGTCGACAAGAAGCGCAAAGTCAATGTCCTCACCCGTTGTGCCGTGCTTCTTGCTGTCATTTTCAAGGGTGGCGAGTTGGTCTTCAAAAATGAGCTTGGTGTCGTAGAGGAGCCGTCCGATCAACGTCGACTTGCCGTCATCAACCGAGCCGCAGGTCAGGAACCGCAGCATGGACTTGTTTTCCTGCTCGCGCAGAAAAGCAACAACTTCATGGTTCACGGCATCTGCGATCTCACTTGCAGGGTCGAGGCGCAAGGGCTGGGCGGTCATCAGAAATATCCCTCACGCTTCTTCTTTTCCATCGACCCGGCCTCGTCCTTGTCGATAGCCCTGCCCTGCCGTTCGGACGTCCTGGCGACAAGCATTTCGCGGACGATATCCGGCAGGGATTGCGCGTCGGACTCGATTGCGCCTGTCAAAGGATAACAGCCAAGCGTGCGGAACCTGATCTGCCTTTGCGCGATGGTTTCGCCGGGTTTCAATTCCATGCGATCATCATCCACCATGATCAGCATGCCATCGCGCTCAACGACCGGACGCTTGGCCGCAAAATACAGCGGCACAATGGGGATGTTCTCCACCAAAATGTATTGCCAGATGTCCAGCTCGGTCCAGTTCGAGATCGGGAATACGCGGATGGATTCACCGGGCGCAACCTTCGTGTTGTAGATTTTCCACATTTCCGGGCGTTGGTTTTTCGGATCCCAGCCGTGCTGCGCATTCCTGAACGAGAATATGCGTTCCTTGGCGCGTGATTTTTCTTCATCGCGCCGCGCGCCGCCAAACGCAGCGTCGAACCCGTACTTGTCGAGAGCCTGGCGCAGGGCCACGGTTTTCATGATATGGGTATGCAAGTTGGAGCCGTGCGAAAAGGGACCGACATTTTGCTCGACACCGTCCTGATTGATGTGAACCAGCAGATCAAAACCCATATCGCGCGCCATCTTGTCGCGAAACGAGATCATCTCCTTGAATTTCCACGTCGTGTCGACGTGGAGAAACGGAAATGGCGGCTTGGCAGGGTAAAACGCTTTCATCGCCAAATGCATCAGGACGGACGAATCCTTGCCAACTGAATACAACATGACCGGACGTTCGAAATTCGCCGCCACTTCCCGGAAAATATGAATTGCTTCAGCTTCCAGCCGCTGCAGATGGGTCAGTTTGCGGTCACTCATATTTTGCGAATCTCTCTTGTCCTGACACCGCGCGCCTGGTTTCTTGGCGTTGTGGCGTGAAAGCCCGGCAATCTATACCATTTCGGTCAACGCCTACAAAGAACGCCCGAACGTCGATTCACGTAATGCTTGGAACGAATTTGAGTTGTGAACATCGTTCCGGGAATGCCATTCCCCGCCGTGCACAATTGCGTTACGAATGGAGTGCGCTCAGATCGCCGAGGCACGGGCGTTGCATTCGAGTAATTGAATAACTATACACCCCGACGAAGTGACACACGTAAATCGGTTCAAAGACAGTTGGGGCGTAGCCAAGCGGTAAGGCAGCGGATTTTGATTCCGCCATTCCCAGGTTCGATCCCTGGCGCCCCAGCCAATCACAATGCGGCCCGATCACCGGACCTTCCGGTCCGGGCGGGTGTTCCTCGGCGGAGTTCTATTCAAACCGTCCGCGCAAATTCACCATTCCCTGCAAGACCTGCGAGGCCGTTGCGGTGGCGACCGGCATGCGCAGGATCACGGTCAGGAACCGTCCCGGATTGGTCACCAGCGGCGTGTCGAATCTCTGGCTGATGCGCTCCGCCTTGGCCCCGATCGCCGCGCCAATGGGAAACGATTGCGCGCCGAGCCCGACGCGGGCAATACCGGCCGTTGCCAGTGACGCAGCCGACTGATCGACGCCAAGACCCCAGACCAGCAAATGCGGCGTGGTGGCCACCGCTGCGCCAGTATTCCATGTCTCGATGTCGATCCCGTCCAGCATGAATGCGTAAGGCACGGGAGCGGTAAAGGCGATGAGCGCATAATCGGTGGTCGCGCCGGCCACCGCCGCAAACTGAAAGAAGCCGCCAAGTCCGGTATAGCCCGGCGCCGTATTGGAAAGGGTGGCACTCGCCGGAAACGCCGAATTCGTCCAATTGATCGCCTGAACCTGCGTGACCGGCTGGTAAGGCGCGCCATAGCCGGAACCGGCCATCTGCTCGGCCCAGGGCTTGTTCGCCATCACGTCGAGCATGACAACATCGACACTGGCAAGAACGATCTGCGGCGCCGATGCCGGGGC
>JANNRN010000490.1:0-3398 GCA_031401375.1 Phyllobacteriaceae bacterium
GCGTTCTGGCAGTAAACCAGCATGCCCTTGCCGATGGCGGCAGGCGTATTTGGCATGCATCGGATCACCGGCGTCTTGTCGCCGAGATGGGTGAGAAAAACTCTAGTTCCGATCCCGGCCGCGATGCTCAGGAAGGTCGAACCCGTGTCCGCGAACCGGCGGTAACCGGGCAATACGTCGCCCATCACCTGAGGCTTGACGGCGATGACAATGACCTCTGGAGCAATCCCCGTCGCGACTTCCTCCACGCCTGCCAACGCCGATACCCCAAGTGCGCCAGCACGTTCGCGCAGCGCCGCGTTGGGTTCCACCACGGTGACATCTGTTGCCGTTATGGCCCCGGAATTGATCCAGCCGGAAAGCATGGCAAAACCCATATTGCCGCAGCCTGCAAGAAGAACAGTCTTTTTCATGGGAAATCTCCGGACATCGCCACGCCGGTCTTAGATCAAACCGTCAACCGAAACGAGGGGCAAATCACTTGGCGATTTCAAACCGCGACACCAGCCGCAGACCGAACACCGCCATGACAAATAAGAGCCAGACCGGATCGGCGCGGCGGAAAAAGAAGCTTTCGAGAAACGCGTTGAGGGCTGAGAACGTGAAAATCATCAAAAACAGATCGGCCATCAGTACGTTTTCACGCGTTTTCTGCACCCGTGCATAGTCGATCAGCGGCATGATGATCATGGCGAGCGCCGCCGCAACAAGCGCGGGAATGCCCATCGTCAGTGCAATATCGACATAGCCGTTGTGACCATGCACCGCGCCGCGGATATCCCATTCCAGCTCGATGTTTCTCTCGCCATTGCGCACAAAAGGCGTGAACCAGAAGCTCTCAAACCCGAACCCTGTCCAGGGCCGGTCCGAGAGGTTTTGGAACGCAAATTTCCAGAGTTCGGTTCGTCCGGTAAAACTTGACCCCGGCGCAGCCATTTCCCGCAAGTCATGCAAGGGCTTGAACAGCACCGAGCCGACCGTGGCCAGGGCAAACGTGCAGATCGTCGTGAAAACGCCGATGGATGTGAGCGACCTTGCGCCAAACAACCCTGGTCCGGCGACCAGAACAACGACCATCGGCGCTAGAAGGGCACTCGTTTTCGAGCCGGTGTTTGACAGGAAGATGAGTGCGGCAATTGCCACCATCGCGCCACTGAAACGCCATTCCCGTCGGAACAGGTACAGCCCGATGAAGAAGAGCCCGGCCATGACCGGTCCAGCGAGATTCTTGTGCGAGTAAATCCCGCGCCAAAGCCCGGCATGTTCGGGCTCCTCGCTGAAAACGGTGTGCTTGGCCACATCCGGAAGGACGATAATTCCGGTGAAGGACAGGGCAAGCACGATGCTTGCGGCCACCAGCAGGACTTTGGAGAACCCGTCGGCCCCGGAGTTCAGCGACAGAACCGCCAAGACGCCGAGTAACCCCATCATCATGAACAGCACGGCCCTGAAAGCACCCGGCGGATTGAGAGAGTGCTGCACCGACAGCATCACAAAAACCAAGGTGACAATCCACCACGGACTGACCAGCGCCGCAAGCACGCGACGATCGACTTGGCTGACCATCAGCAACAGCGAAACAGCGCCGACCGCGCCAAACCCGAGTTGGTTCAGAACGTCGCCGCCTTCGCCCGGGTTGAGTGATCCGCCCGGCTGGAACGGCCGGAACGAGACAAGCAGAATGGTCAGGATCAGCCCGGCAGCAAAAGTGCGTGCGATCACAAGTCGTTGCGGATCAAGAAGTCCGGTTGGCTCAGTTCTTTTCCGGATTGCGGTACTGCTCATTGGAATACCCAAATTCTGCCAGTACGCGGCCAACACCAATATAAACGGGATAAAGACCAATCGACAGCGAACCGGTCGCGGCAGCCTTGATGGCGGCGCGGAACGGTGATGCAACGAGAAGGCCAATGCTCTTGGCGAAAGTGCGCAACCCGCCGAGCGGATCCTTGGCGCGCATTTTTTTCTCCACCAGCGTCGAGATGACGCCGTTGCGAAGCGCGCGCGCCCGTATCCAGTCCGCTTCCGTGCGCCGATCGGGAACCGTCTCGAAAACCGGAGCTTCCTCGCACCAGGCAAGCGTGAAGCCCTTTCGAACCGAGCGATCCAAAAAGTCAGCGTCGCCGCCACCCATGAAGTTGAATTTCAGGTCAAGAAAAGGATAGCCATGCGCCTCAAGCACATGTCGTCCAACCAGCATGTTGCCGGAGGAATAGAGAATGGGAACGATGCCCGTTTTCGTATAGTGCGGCGAAAAAACAGGGTGATTGGCGAAATGCTTGTGTTCCGGCTTCGAAAACACCGGCCTTTGCGGACCGCCGGCAATATCTGTGCCGTAGTGCTCGCGCGTGGCGCACATGTTTTCAAGCCAGCTGGGGTCAGCGACTTCATCATCGTCGATCACCAAGATAGATGTGAAGCCTGGAAACATCTTGAGCGCGGTCAAAAAGCCGGCATTGTAGGCGTTGCAGTTGCCACGGTCATGCGCGATGATAAGGACACCCTTCACATCGCCGCTTTCGAACCACGGCCTGCAGGCAGTTGCTCCCTGCAAACCCTCGGCGTCATTATCCATCACGATGACGGCAAAACGGCGGTTGGTCTTCTGGTCGCGGACCGAAGCCAGCGTTTCAAGCAAGTGCTCCGGCCGCTTGAACGTCGGAATGATAACGACCACGTCAACTTCCGCCGGCTTCAGGCCGGGTGATTGAGCGAGAACAGTGATGTTGCTTGCAATGCTCGGCATTTCTGGTTTTCGCCACGGTGAATTTTACGAGCCCCATATCACCCGCGACAGCTAAAGGAACGCTTAACGATGGCCTATGGTAAATTGCCAATGCTCAGCCTTTCACCAAACTCAGTTGGTTTGCACGGGCCAACTTAATCAATGTTTCACGAGGCTTTCGTATGATTTGGCCAAAGGAACCGTGCATGCATCTTGTCTTTGTCACTTCGCTTGTTCCCGAGGGGGAGCCGACGACCGGCTACGAAATTGCCAATCATTCACTGGTTGACGCTTTGCGCCGAAATGGCGTTCGCGTCACGTCGATTGGGTTCAGCTGGGTCGGCAGGACCAAACAAAGCGCAGGCCAATCAGTCATCTTGAAGGAAGTGGATGTGCGGTCCGAGACAGCGGGCGCTTCAGACAAGGCGTCCTGGGTTGTGACCGCACTGACAAACTCATTGACCATTTCATCCGCCAAACTTCGCGTAGTCGGCGAAGCTGAGATACGTGCAGCGTTGCAGCGTCTGGAGCCCTTCGATGGTTACGTTGTCAACGGCGTCACTTTGGCGGGCGCCTTTCAAGGACTGTTTCAGGACAAGCCCTCTATTTATGTTGCCCACAATGTGGAATTCCAATCTGCCGAGGAAAATGCACGCAGTGCGGACAGCGCGAT
>JANNRN010000491.1:0-2177 GCA_031401375.1 Phyllobacteriaceae bacterium
GATGAGGGGCAGCTCCAAAGTTGGAAATTGGCGCTCGATAGGGAGGGGAACATGGATCCGGTATCCAAATTAGTTGCCGCGTGGAAAATTCCGGTCGGCAAATGGGGCAAGTCCTTCATCGACTTCATCGTGACCTATTTCGACTGGTTCTTCGACGCCCTTTCAGATGGTCTTGGATGGATCGTCGAAAGCGCTACCTTCCTCCTCCTGCAGATCCCCGCCGTGCTGCTCGCGCTGATGATCGCCGGCCTTGCCTACTGGCTGCAGAAGTCAAAGCCGCTCGCTATCGCCGTGCTGCTCGGCCTTCTCTTCATCATCAATCAGAACCTGTGGAAAGAAACCGTCCAGACCCTCGTGCTGGTTGTCGCCGCCACCGCGCTCTCCATGGCGATCGGCGTGCCAATCGGCATCTGGGCGGCGCACAAGCCGCGCGTTTGGCGCATCACCCAGCCAATCCTTGATCTGATGCAGACCATGCCGACCTTCGTCTACCTCATCCCGATCCTTATCCTGTTCGGCCTCGGCGCAGCCCCTGCCCTCATCGTCACCATCATTTTCGCCATGCCCGCGCCCGTGCGCATGACCTATCTGGGCATCACGTCCATTCCAAAGCCGATGATCGAAGCGGGTGAAAGTTTCGGCGCGACCAAGCAGCAATTGCTGTGGAAAGTCGAGCTTCCCGCCGCCCTGCCCTCGATCATGGCGGGCCTCACCCAATGCATCATGCTGTCGCTGTCCATGGTGGTCTTTGCCACCCTTATCGGCGCGCCGAGTCTCGGCAATCCGGTCAACAAGGCGCTCGCCAACCGGAATATTCCACTCGGCATCGAGGCGGGCCTTGCGCTGGTCATCCTTGCGATAATTCTCGACCGCATGCTGGCTCAAAAGGCGGAGACAAAGAAATGACGGCCCACATGAAGCCCGCTGTTGAATTCAAGAACGTCGACATCATTTTCGGAAGCCGCGCCAAAGAAGCGCAGGACATGCTCGACCAAGGCAAGACCCGCGCCGAAATCCTGGCCGCCACCGGCTCGGTGCTCGGCGCGGCGGGGGCTAATCTTGTCGTCAACGAAGGCGAGATTTCCGTCCTCATGGGCCTGTCCGGCTCCGGAAAATCCACACTTCTGCGCGCCGTCAACGGCCTCAACAAGGTCACGCGCGGCAATGTCATTGTCCACGGCGCGCATGGCGACACCGACGTTGTGTCGTGCAGCGAAGAGGACCTGCGCAACGTGCGCCGCGGCGCCGTCGCCATGGTGTTCCAGCAGTTCGCGCTGCTCCCCTGGCGCACGGTCGCCGAAAATGTCGGACTTGGCCTTGAGCTGTCCGGCGTACCGGAAGCCGAGCTCAAGACACGCGTCGCCAAGCAGCTCGACCTTGTCGGCCTCAGCCAATGGGCTGGCAAATATGCGCATGAACTCTCCGGCGGCATGCAGCAGCGCGTCGGCCTCGCCCGCGCCTTCGCCACGGAAGCGCCGATCCTGTTGATGGATGAGCCTTTTTCCGCACTCGACCCGCTCATCCGCACCAAACTGCAGGACGAATTGCTGCAGCTGCAGAAGACGCTGAAAAAGACCATCATCTTCGTTTCCCATGATCTGGAGGAAGCCCTCAAGATCGGCTCTACCATCACCATCATGGAGGGCGGGCGCATCGTCCAGTCGGGCAAGCCGGAAGACATCGTCTTACGCCCCGCCAATGATTATGTCCGCGAATTCATCGCCAACGTGAACCCGCTCTCCGTCTTGACCGCCTGGCACGTCATGCGCGACGCCCGCGATCTGGAAAAAGCCGGCGAAGGCTGGGTCTGGCTAGACCGCCGCAAAACCACCCGCTTCAAACTCGACAAGGACGGCACCGTGATCGACGCCGAGCGCAACGGCCAGAAGTCAAGCTGGGTTTCCTGCGCGCACGCCGAAGAAGCGGTCGACGAAAGCCAGCACCCGGTGTTCTGGGCCAACCCCGGCACCTCACTGCGCACCGTCATGCTCGCCATGCACAAAAGCCACACCGCGCCGGTGGGGCTGTTTGACGATCAGAGCCGGTTTGTCGGGGCGATAGGGGTGAGGGATGTGCTGCAGGCGGTGTTGCGGCGGGAGGGGTGAAGTCACTCCTCTGTAGCGCTGACTTTCGGACCGGTGACAGAGAAGAATTTCTAAATCGGTGACAGTAACCGA
>JANNRN010000492.1:0-3361 GCA_031401375.1 Phyllobacteriaceae bacterium
CCCATGTCCAGCAACAGCTTGAACATGCGCGCCTTGCGGTCATGCCCCATTGGATCAATCAGGGCCTGATTGCCGTCGCGAAGATCGACGGAGCACCAGACCGGCGCTTTCTCGATGCGCTTGGACGGCCAGGTGCGGTCGCTAAGACCGACGAACGGATAGGGTTGATACTTGTTCGCGGCGTTCGGCATGCCCTTGGCGGGTGTTTCGGAAACTTTACTCATCGCTCTCATCCTGCGGACAGTTCCCTTGGGATACTGGGTCCGTTCATTGGCTTTGTCGGGATTGTTTGTAAAGGAGCCGGACTGGCGCATCGGCCACCGGACGCTCCTTCAATGAGCCCGGCGACCGCTGATAAGATCGAGAGGAAGCAGCAAAGCGCCGACGCCCCGCGCAAATGCAGGGATCCCGGTCAGGATCATGAAAGCATCGCCTATTTTCATCGCCCGCTCTTGGTGTCTGTCCCAATCTCGCGGCCATCTGATGCGGTTTTCTTCCGCTTCCGGTGCTCACAAAACCACACCATCTGACTCTCGACATTGAATTCTTGAACAGACACTTAGCGCTGCAAACAACGCCAGGCAAGTCTGCAATCACAATGTCTTGGAGAACCAGTCAGCCGTCTTGGCAATGACACCGTCCGCCATCGTCTGGTCCGGTCCGAGCGCGCCGAAGATATGATCGCCTTCCGGCACGATCATGACCTCTTTGGCGGAACCCGTCGCCAGCTTGGCGAAACCCTCGGGATAGGCGGCGGAAAAGTCTTTTGACCCCGCAATGGCAAGATATGCGCCCGGGTATTTGGCAATCGCCGCGTTGAGATCATGAACAGCCAGGCTGTCAAAAAAGCCCTTCTTCAGCGCAATTGTCCGCCAGCCAAGATCAATGCCGACAATGCCGTCGGCCGCCGCCTTGTCGAAATTTGCCTGACCCAGAGAATCAAGGAAGTCCTTTTTCATGTCGCCAACCGACGACCAGGTCGCCAGCGACTTGATCTGGCCGGGCGTGTCAGCCGCCAAAAGCATGGCAACACCGCCGCCCAGGCTGAACCCCAAGGTTCCGATCCGCGCCTTGTCGATGCCTTTGACAGTCCCAAGATAGGCAAGCGCGACCTTGGCGTCGGCAAGCTGCAGATCAATCGTCGTTGCGCCAGTGTCGCCATCGCTCTTGCCGAAGCCCTGAAAATCAATGCGCAAGGAGGCAACGCCCTTATCGGCCAAGGACTTCGCCAGCCTTGTATACATGCCGCCGACTTCATCCTTCGAACTGCCAAATCCATGCAGCATCAAAACCGCCGGCGCATTGGCGGCGCCATCGGGAACGTTTAGCGTCCCGGCAATACCGCCATCGAGCGTCACCGCCGTTTCCGCCGACAGTGCTGGCGCCGCAATCAGGGTAAAAAGCGCGACGGCCAACGTCCTGAGGTGTGTGATCCCGTAGAACATTTTCTTTCTCCCAACTTCGATAGCCGGAGAAAATCTAGCACAAAAGAGGTCAGCGTAAAGCCGTCCGCCCAGTCCCGGTCAAGGCGCAGCGATTGCCGCCTGCTGCCAGGCCTTTATGGCATCGAACGGATGGATGAGCATGATGACATTCAAGAACAGGTTATCGCGGATTATGAAGCCGGTGAAAGCCTCGAAGGCGAGCGCGATAACAATGGTCAGCCAGACCGGCAACCACCAGGCGGCAAAGAAGCCCAGGCACATCGACAAGACATCGAATACCGAGTTGATGACACTGTCCCCGAAATAGTCGAAGGCGATGGTCGATTCGCGGTAGCGATTGATGATGAAATCCGAGTTCTCGAAAATCTCCCATCCGCCCTCGATAATGATGGCGACAGCCAGGCGCAGACCCAGCGGCCAGTTTCGTCCGATCAGCCAGGTGAGGCCGTAAAACAAAAAACCGTGGATGATATGCGAGGGCGTGTACCAATCGGCCAGATGTTGCGAGTTCTCGGAGGAGAAGACCGCACCGTGCCATAGTTTGATCGTGCCACACGTGCAGATAGGTTCGCGGCCCATCGCGAGCAGGATAATGGCGGTAAGGACAATGAGACCGACGGCCAGCGCCGTTTGTTTGCGTGTCATGCCCATCTGATTCGCTACCCCCGTATCGAAATCGACCTAGCGCCGTGTTCGTTAACGTTTGCTTTTCACCCGGCGCGAGCACCCCGAAATCGCATTAATAGCCAGACAAAACGTTTTTGACCGTCCCCTGTCCAAGACATCTTGCTTTTGGTAAATACACACGTATAGATTGCTGTCACACTTTAATGCATACTACTGCGCGATTATCCGCAGGGAGGCAAAATGTCACTAAACGTGCTTCAGGCCATCGTCCCGGCTGTAAAAATGTGGCGGGTACTGCTCTTTATTGCGCTTCTGTCAGCAATTGCCTTGCCATTACTGAGTGATCATTTCAGGCACAATGGAAAGATGACTCTGACGCTGGAACTTGCGGCAGGAAACTACGCACGCATCTTGACACAGCTGCTGGACCTGAACGGCGGCCCCGATCAAATGGAGGCGCCAGCGCCTGTTCAAAGGACTGCGGGAACCCTCGGTTCGGCAAGCGACACGTTGCTCGACCCGGTGCAGTTGTTTTCGTTGTTTGCCTTCCAGTTGGGTGACGCCCAGAATATTGGGGCCTTTGGCAATTCACCCGATGCCGGTCAATTCAGCGCATCGGAACGCCAATCAATCATGAGTGTCACGCTGGCTGTCGACCGAAAGATTGCAACGCGGGCATCAATCACCACGCGCGGCCCGATGGGTGAGCGAACAGAATTGCTGATGAGGGCCTATGTTGAATTCACGGCGCGCCGCGCCGCGGCCGCTGCGTCTTTGGCAGTCGGACAAGCCGTCGAAGCACAACGTGTTTTCGTCAACAGGCTTGTCAGCAGTTTTGAAACCAGGGAAGAAGCAAGACGAACGCAACGCATCGCTGCACTCGAAGCAAGCCTTGCCGAAATCGGCAACCCCATAACCTCCTCGGTGCAGGCGCCCGCTTCGCAGGTGATTGAACGAAGGAACTATGCCTCCGTTTGGACAGCCTCGGATGACTTGCCCGCACAGACGGCGATAACGCTGCAGAGCCTTCAGAACGAAATCGCAACGCTGCGCCATTTCAAATTTTCTTCGCCCCGTCTGGAAGCGCTGATGAACCAGCGCGAAACGCTCGCCACATTTGATCCAAAGAGCCTGGAAGTCCCGGTATTCAGATATATCGGCATGCGCATTCAGCCCAGCGCGTTTGCTGCGCCCTTGCCGATTTGGGTCATATTGGGTGCAATGTCCGGGTTGGCGATCGGGTTTGCAAGTCTGGTCGGCCTGAACCTTGCACGTCAGATCCGCAGTCA
>JANNRN010000493.1:0-7853 GCA_031401375.1 Phyllobacteriaceae bacterium
GGTTCGTCAATCATCGCCGGCAACGAGCTCATTTACAGAGCGCTCCTGAAACAGCTCAAACAACCAGTCTGAGTGATCTCCTATCATGGCCCGCCGGCCTCACTTTTGCCGCGGCGCATTCATGATCACCATTGCGCCAGAGGCGTCAAAGACATCGTCCTGTTCAAGGGTTTGTGAAAGGCGGGCCAAGTCGTCCACGGTGACATTGTTTCCCTTTGCCGCCATGAACTCATGGGCAGTGTTCATCTTTGCCTTGAACGCCTTTGATCCGTAAGTTTCCTTTCGCATGACAAATTTCTTGCCATTCACGCTGGTCATTTGCACGCGTGGGTCGCGCATGGCCTGCTCGGCCGAGATGCAGTTCCGTCCAAGGGGACAAGGCATGCCTTCGATCACCTCAAGCCAGCGCGGACCGCCGGTACGGACCGCAAAATACATGATCTGCGCCTTGGCCCTGGAAACGCCTGAACTGATCAAAGCGTCATGGAACATCATGTGCGTAGCCTGCCAGGTTCGCACGTGATTGTTGCAATAGTGGTCGTGAATGACTGCCGCCTTGACAAAACGACTGTCAAAACTGCCGCCGACATAAGGCTTTGCCCAAGTCGGAATAGAGGCGCCATCAGTCTGATCGCCTGCATGGGCCAGCCAGCCAATCCCCTTGGAATCGACATACCCGAAATCTTCCTTCAACTTGCAATTGCGCATCCGTTCACAGCCGGAAGGCGTGAAAACGAGATTTCCGGCAAAGTCCGCCTTGGCCTGAACAACGGGACCCATGATAATCGCAGCGACAATGGCAAAAAGCACACGCACGGGACCCTCCTCCAACGGTCAGCGGCACATTGATGGCCTGTCGAAAGATCACTGTCCAATCACCCATGAGCGACCGCGAATCAATAATTCGCGATGAGCATCCAAAGGCAAGGCCCGGTTGGCAAGCAGGCCAGCCCGCCATAGGCCTGGCCGATTCCCTGCTTTCAATTCCGCCTCAATTTCGGTTAGGCTTGCACGCTTCTTCAAGATTCGAGGTTGGGAATGGCTTGGTACGGATTGAAAATCTCGGACACGGGCAGCGCCTATGATCCGAACCGGCTTTCGAGCCCGCAAGTCTTCCTCCTGTCCATGCTCATTTTTCTGGCTATCGCAGCCTTTGTGATCGCCATTCTATATCGTCAGGTGTCCATCGCTTTCTCGAGCAATCCCGGGTTGAACGGACTTATTGTCGGTGTTCTTGCAGTTGGCATTTTGCTGAGTTTCCTGCAGGTCATTCGTTTGTTCCGGGAAATCCGTTGGGTAAACGCCTTTCGGCGTGGTGACGGAGATCGTCCCAATACGGCGGAGCCTGTTCTTCTGGCGCCGATGAAAGCGCTGATGGGGCGCCGTCAATCCATGGCCCTTTCGACTTCCGCATTGCGCTCGCTGTTGGACTCCATCGCAACGCGCTTGGATGAAGCCCGGGATATTTCGCGCTACCTGACGGGGCTTCTGGTTTTCCTTGGCCTTCTTGGAACATTCTGGGGCCTGTTGGAGACAATAAAGTCGATTGGCGACACCATTCAGGCGCTCAACCCTTCCGGTGGAGACGCAAACTCCATGATGGACGCGCTGAAAAACGGGCTGTCGGCGCCGCTGCGTGGCATGGGAACCGCTTTCTCGTCATCCTTGTTTGGTCTTGCCGGTTCGCTCATTCTCGGATTTCTCGACCTCCAGGCCGGCCGTGCGCAGACCCGCTTTTATACCGAACTCGAGAACTGGCTGTCATCGGTGACGGACCTCACCCCGGGTGCCATTGCAATGCCTGCCGCTTCAAATCCGGACTCGGTCGAAGAACTGCGCATGCTGACGGAACGGCTCAAGGCCGCCGGTGACAGCAGCGGCTCCAATCAGCGCTCCATTGCCGCCATGGCCAATCTTGCGGAAGGCATTCAAGGCCTGGTCAAGAACATGAGATCCGAGCAGCAGATGATGCGTGATGTCGTTGAAGCCCAGGCCGAAGAGCAAAAGCTGATGCGGGCAACGCTTGAGCGTCTCAACAAGACGTTCGAGAAGAAGTACTGATCCGCCATGGCCCTCGCCCGAAACAGACGTGATCGCCACGTAGACTATTGGCCCGGCTTTGTTGACGCCCTGTCAACATTGCTGCTCACTTTCATGTTCCTGCTTTCGGTGTTCATGCTGGCGCAGTTCGTGCTCTCACGCGAAATATCGGGCAAGGATGAAGTGTTGAACCGGCTGAATTCGCAAATCAGCGAACTCACCAATCTGTTGGCGCTGGAAAAGGATGCAGGCCAGGGATTGCAGGACCAGCTCCTCGACATTCAGGCATCGCTCGAAGTGGCGGAGACAGAAAAGACGCGCTTGCAGGCCTTGCTTGAAGCGGGAAGCGGCAAAGGCGCCGAAGCCGAGACAAAGCTCGGCGAAGCGGAAAAGAGCGTTGAATTCGAGCGCCAGATCAGTCAGCGCGCGCTGGCGCAAGTTGAACTGCTCAATCAGCAGATTTCCGCGCTCCGCAAGCAGATCGGTGCATTGGAGGAAGCGCTGAATGCGTCAGAGGCCCGTGACAAGGAGTCTGGCGCAAAGATCGCCGATTTGGGCAAGCGGCTGAACGTGGCGTTGGCCCAGCGTGTCCAGGAGCTCAACCGCTATCGCTCCGATTTCTTCGGCCGCTTGCGAGAAATCCTCTCGGACCGCGAGAATATCCGCATTGTCGGTGACCGCTTTGTCTTTCAGTCCGAAGTTCTCTTTCCCTCGGGCGCGGCCGAAATCAATGAAGCCGGCAAAGGCGAAATGCTGAAACTTGCCAATGCCATTATCGAGCTTGCCAGGGAAATCCCGCCGGAAATCAACTGGGTTCTTCGCGTCGACGGTCATACCGATAATGTCGCGTTGTCAGGCGCCGGCAAATATGCCGACAATTGGGAGCTTTCGTCCGGACGTTCCACCGCAGTGGTCAAGTACCTGATTGCAAACAGCGTTCCCTCAGACCGCCTTGTCGCAGCCGGATTCGGTGAATTTCAACCAATTGACACGGCGGACACCGACGAGGCACGCGCCAAGAACCGGCGCATCGAATTGAAGCTGACCGAAAAGTAGATCAAATCCCGATCAGCAGAGCGCCGAGCGCCAGAGCCGCAGGAAGCGCCTGCACATACAGTATTTTCCTGCTCGCCGTTGCCGCGCCAAACACGCCTGCAACAATGATGCACAAGAGGAAGAATAGGTTGATCTGATATCCGCCCGCACCGAGCCACAGTCCCCAGAACAAACCAGCGGCAAGGAACCCGTTGTAAAGGCCCTGATTGGCCGCGAGCACCTTGGTGGCTGCGGCAAAGTCAGGCTTCATGCCGAAAGCCTTCATGCCTTGTGGCTTGTCCCACAGGAACATTTCGACGACGAGAATATAGACGTGCAGCAAGGCGACGAGAGCGATGAGAATGGATGAGATCATGGATTTGTCCTCCCTCTGAATTCAGATTATTCCGCCGCTTCCCGCGCCGCATTCATTCCCGCATCAAACTGAAGCTTGGCCAGCCGCGCATAGACACCGCCTTTTTTCACCAGGCTCTTGTGGGTTCCTTCTTCAACGATCCGGCCATTATCGACGACCAGAATGCGATCGGCCTTCAAAACGGTGGCCAAGCGGTGCGCGATCACCAGCGTGGTCCGCCCTTGCATCAAATGTTCCAGGGCGCGCTGAACGGCTGTCTCGCTTTCCGCGTCAAGGGCAGAAGTTGCCTCATCAAGAAGCAGGATCGGCGCATCCTTGAGCACGGCCCGCGCGATGGCAATGCGCTGGCGCTGACCGCCTGAAAGCATCACCCCGCGCTCGCCGAGCTGAGAATCATAACCCATGTCGAGGGCGTTGATAAACTCATCCGCCGAAGCAGCTTCCGCCGCCGCGATAATGTCTGCTGAACGCGCGTCCGGGCATCCAAAGGCGATGTTTTCGCGCGCCGTCGCCGCAAAAATGGTCACATCCTGCGACACCAACGCCATGCGCTGGCGCAACGCCTTTGGATCGACCGTTCGGATATCCAAACCATCAACAAGGATGCGGCCGGATTGCGGATCATAGAATCGCAACAGAAGGGCATAGAGCGTGGACTTGCCCGCGCCGGAAGGCCCGACAATGGCGACCGTTTCACCCGGCTTCACCGTAAAGCTCAGTCCGTTGGCTGCCAGCGCATCCGGGCGGGAAGGATAGGCGAAAGTCACGTTGTCGAAGACAACCGACCCAACCGGTTTTGCGGGAAGCACTGCCGGTGTGTCCGGCGCCCTGACCGCCGGGACCTCGTCGAGGATTTCCGCAATGCGTTCTGCCGCGCCCGCTGCTTGCGAGATTTCGCTCCAAACCTCCGAAAGCGCGGCAAGCGCCCCCGCCGCAAAGACTGAATAGAGCAGAAACTGGCTCAGCGTTCCGGCCGAAATGGCGCCATCCATCACGGCACGGGCCCCGAACCAGAGCACCGCGACGATGCTGCCGAAAATCATGAAAATGGCAAAGGCGGTCAAAATCGCCCTGGATTTGACTGAGGCGCGCGCCGCTTCATAGGCATTGTCAACCGCAGCGCCAAACCTTCCGGCGGCCAGACGTTCATTGACAAAGGCCTGCATCGTGCGCACGGCGGAAATCGCCTCGCTGGCATAAGCGGTCGCATCGGCCAGCATGTCCTGCGCTTCACGCGAGCGTTTGCGCACCGTGCGGCCAAACATGACGAGCGGCAGCACGATGAAGGGAATCGCCGCAATGACCAGGCTGGACAGTTTAGGGCTTGTGACCACCATCATGATCAGTGCACCCACGCCCAGAATGGTGTTGCGCAGCGCCAGCGACGCCGTTGCGCCAAACACTGACTTGATCTGGGTCGTGTCAGCGGTCAGGCGTGAGATGATCTCGCCCGATTTCTCCTGATCATAGAACTCCGGCGACAGCTCTGTCAGGTGCGCGAAAAAATCGCGCCTGACATCGGCAACGATATGTTCGCCGATGGTGATGACAAAATAGTAGCGTCCGGCCGATGCCAGGGCCAGCACGACGGCCAACCCCATCAGCATCAGAAAATAGGAATTGATATAGGCCCTGTCGGCCACGGAGAACCCATGATCGATCATCTGCCGCACCGCTTGGGGCAACAGCAATGTTGCACCCGCCGCGACAACCAGAAAGAACAGGGCCGCAGCAACGCTGCCCCGATGGCGCATGAGATAGGGCAGCATACGGGCAAGCGGCCTGAGTGCGCGTCGCGGCTTTGTGGCTGCCAGTATCGTCGGTTTTTGCTCGCTCAATGGCCGGATCCCCATCACCAGCCCGCCAGCCGCTGATTCTTTGGTGCTGCACTTGTTATCGTATTGAGCCTCATGTATAGGCTCGCCGACTGTTTTTGAAGCCCTTCATCAGGGGTATCAGTTTCACCGGAACACGGCATCGGGACCGGCTCGTTTGGAGCACCCGCGTTAATGAGACCAGAGGTTCGAAATGAAAGACAAGATCCATCCCGATTACCACAACATCAAGGTGGTCATGACCGACGGAACCGAATACATGACCCGCTCCACCTACGGCAAGGAAGGCACCACGCTGAACCTTGACATTGATCCGCGCACCCATCCGGCATGGACTGGCGGTTCGGGAGCCGTCCTTGATCGCGGCGGCCGCGTCGCCAAGTTCAAGAACCGCTTCGGCGGCCTGGGCGGCTAACCAGCCACACTATCAAGTCTCGAAAAACCCGCTCCGGCGGGTTTTTTGTTGGCGCTTTAGCTGACCAAGCCCTTCAGCAGCGCATGCTGAATCAGCATCACTGTTTTGGCATCGATGATGCCACCGTTTTCCACCAGCGCCATCGCCTCGCTCAGCGGCATTTCGAGAACCTCGATATCTTCGCCCTCATGCTTGTCGCCGCCACCTTCAGAAACGCGGTCATCCGGCGAATACTCGGCGACAAAAAATGACAGCTTCTCGGTGACGCTGCCCGGACTCATGTAAACGTCATAGACCTTGCGCACCTCGCCAAGGCGATAACCAAGCTCCTGCTCGGTTTCGAGGCGGATGCAGGTTTCCGGATCATTGTCATCAAGCAGGCCGGCGCAGGCCTCGATCAGCGGTTCGCGATGACCTTGCAAAAACACCGGCATCCGGAATTGCTGCACCAGAAGCACGGTTCCCCGGCGCGGGTCATAAGGCAGGATCACCGCCGCGTGGCCGCGGTCGTATGTCTGCCGCACCTGCTGTTCCCAGCTTCCGTCGCGACGCTTCAATTCAAACGTGTACTTGGTCAGAACCGACCAGTCATCCGACAGGACCTCGGCGGACAGGTTGCGGATTTCGTTTTCTTTTTTGGTCAAGATCAGGCCGCGGAAAGCTTGGCCATGGTCTCTTCATCGACCTCGAAATTGGCATAGACGTTCTGCACGTCATCATCATCCTCGAGATTGGCGACAAGCTTCATCAGCGATTGCGCACGATCTTCATCGACCGGGATGTTGTTCTGCGGCTTCCAAATGATCTTGACGGATTCGGCCTCGCCCAGCGAATCCTCCAGTGCCTTGGAAACCTCGTTGATCGTCTCGAAGGCGCAGGTAATGTAATGGCCTTCCTCGTCGGACGACACGTCATCGGCGCCCGCCATGATTGCCGCTTCCATGACGGCGTCCGCGGTGCCCGCCTCCGGCTTGTAGGTGATCTCGCCGGCGCGGTCCCACATGAACGCTACAGACCCGGTTTCTCCCAACGCACCACCCGCCTTGGTAAAGGCCGCACGCACATTGGAGGCCGTGCGGTTGCGGTTGTCGGTCAACGCTTCAACGATGACCGCCACGCCGCCCGGGCCGTAGCCCTCATAGCGCACTTCGTCGTAATTTTCGGTGTCCGAACCCACTGCCTTATTGATGGCGCGGGCGATATTGTCCTTCGGCATCGACACGGCTTTCGCCGCCTGAATGGCGAGGCGCAGACGCGGATTCATGTCTGGGTCCGGCACGCCCATTTTGGCGGCGACGGTGAGTTCGCGCCCGAGTTTGGAAAACATCTTCGAGCGCACTGCGTCCTGACGGCCCTTGCGGTGCATGATGTTCTTGAATTGTGAATGGCCAGCCATGGCTGCTCCTGATACGAATTCTGCTTGGAATGGCGCCTCTATAGGCAAATAGACTTGCGCCGTCCAGACGGAGCCTGCGCATGAACAAGGTCACCCTGCCTGAATTTCCAATCAAGGGCGGCTGTCAATGCGGCAAGATCCGCTACACGCTCAAAGCACCGCCCTCAATGCTCTATTGCTGCCATTGCACGCAATGCCAGAAACAATCCTCCTCCGCATTTGGCCAGTCGATGCGGATTCGGCTGGTGGACATTGAGGTCGCGGGCGAAATGGCGCGCTGCGCCCGCCAGAGCGCCAGTGGCAACACGCTTCTCTACGATTTTTGCTCGAGCTGTGGAACGCGCCTGTTCCATCGCCGCGAGGCATACCGCACGGATGTCAATCTCAAGCCGGGCAGTCTTGATGACACCTCCTGGCTCATCCCGGCCGGCCATATCTGGACCGGGTCGAAGCAGCCATGGGTTCAAATTCCGGCAGGCGATATAGCCTATGAAAGCCAGCCTCAGGACTACAGTGATCTGATGGCACGCTGGCGCGACATGATCAGCCCATGAAGGCGTCAGTAAACCGAGGTCTTCTTCCGGCTGATGAAAAACCCGTGCCCGTCGCCGCGCGTACATGTGAGGCCGGTTCTTTCGGAAATGCAGGTGAACGCGCCCTTTTTCCATGTGTTGCCATAGTCCAGAACGTTGTCCGCCGAGCAACATGAAGCATCGCCGACATTGGTGAACTGCTCCGCCCTGCCCGACTTGTACA
>JANNRN010000494.1:0-5933 GCA_031401375.1 Phyllobacteriaceae bacterium
GCGATCCCAATTCAACTTCAACGACGATGGGGGTTGCGGAGGCAGCGGCTGTCGAGATTGAAAAGTGGCTGCGTTCACCCTCGCCGATCATCATGGCCATTGGCACCGGCCGCACGCTCAAAGCTGCGATTGACCAATTGCCGAAAATGGACTGCCCGCAGCACCGGATTGTTTCTCTCACCGGAAACATCACCCCGGACGGGTATGCCGCCTTCTATAATGTCATTTTCAATCTGGCTGACACGGTAAAGGCCCGTTCCTATCCAATGCCTCTGCCGGTTTTTGCCAGTTCGCGCGAGGAACGTGACCTTCTTCACCAGCAGACAATGATCAAGACAACGCTGGATCTGGCCGCCAAAGCGAATGTGACGTTTCTGGGTATCGGCGATCTCGGCAACAACGCGCCGCTATTTCAGGACGGCTTTATCACCGAGGCTGAGTTGAAGGCGCTGCAAAAGAGCGGCGGGGTCGGTGAAATCGTCGGCTGGTCGTTTGATCGCGAAGGGCGCGTCATTGAAGGAATGACCAATGACCGTGTCGCTTCGGCTCCCATTCCGTCGCGGGAAAAGTCATTGGTCGTGGCCATTGCCAAGGGCGCAAAGAAACTGCCAGGCATTTTGGGCGCCATCCGCAGGCGCATCGTGAACGGCTTGATCACAGACGAACTCACTGCCGAAGCGCTGCTCGCCGAAAAGTAAAAACTCTCCCTTCAGTACTTTTCACTTGTTGCGCAATTGCTGCGGCGCAGCAACGAATTCGCCTTGACTTGGTTTTGATGAAGTGAGTAATTGCCCATAGCCAAGGCAAATGCTCACTTTGGCATTTTGGGAGAAATTCAATGAAACTTAGAACCGCTATTTTGGGCGCTGCTTCGATGATCGCGATGATCAGCGTTGCCCAGGCAGAAACGACATTGACAATCGCCACGGTCAACAATGGCGACATGATCCGCATGCAGGGCCTGACCGACGACTTCACGAAGGCCAATCCGGATATCAAGCTGGAATGGGTCACACTCGAAGAGAACGTATTGCGTGAAAAAGTGACAACGGACATCGCCGCAAAGGGCGGCCAGTTCGACGTCCTCACCATCGGCACGTATGAAGTGCCAATCTGGGGCGCCAAGGGCTGGCTCATGCCGTTGACCGGCGTTGATGATCCGGCCGATCTTCTGCCTGCCATCGCCGGCGGTTTGACCGTTGATGGCAAACTGATGGCTGCGCCTTTCTACGGCGAATCCTCAATGGTGATGTACCGCACCGACCTGATGGAAAAAGCCGGCCTGAAAATGCCTGACGCGCCAACTTGGGAATTCATCGGTCAGGCTGCCCGCGCAATGACCGACAAGCCGGGCGAGATCTACGGCGTATGCCTTCGCGGCAAGGCCGGCTGGGGCGAGAATATGGCTTTCTTGACTGCCATGTCCAATTCGTTCGGCGCGCGCTGGTTTGACGAAAAATGGGTCCCGCAGTTTGATCAGCCGGAATGGAAGGCCACGTTGGACTTTTATCTCGCGCTATTGACGGACGCCGGCCCTCCCGGAGCCTCTTCAAACGGCTTCAACGAAAACCTCGCGCTGTTCAATGCCGGCAAATGCGGCATGTGGATCGATGCGACCGTGGCCGCGTCTTTCGTGACCGGCAAGGAATCAACGGTTGCCGACAAGGTGGGCTTCGCGCTCGCTCCGGACAACGGTCTTGGCAAGCGCGGCAATTGGCTCTGGGCATGGTCGCTTGCCATTCCCGCTGGCACCCAGAAGGAAGAAGCTGCGCAGAAGTTCGTCGGCTGGGCAACCAGCAAGGCGTATACCGAGCTCGTCGCTTCCAAGGAAGGCTGGGCCAACGTTCCTCCGGGCACGCGCACGTCGCTCTATGCGAACCCTGAATACCAGAAAGTGCCATTTGCCAAGATGACGCTGGACTCCATAAACTCAGCTGACCCGAGCAAGCCGACGGTAAAGCCGGTGCCTTATGTCGGCGTGCAGTTCGTCGCCATACCTGAGTTTGCAGGACTTGCGACAAAAACCGGCGAAATCTTCTCGGCAGCACTTGCTGGCGAAAAGACGGCGGACGAGGCTCTTGTCGAAGCGCAGGAAGCAGCGGTTCGCGAAATGACGAAATCCGGCTACATCAAGTAACTCTTTCCTCCCGGAAAAGCCCGACCGCCCGGCCATTGGCCGGGTGGTCACCCAAAAACAGACAATTCATTTCTGAACCAATGGGTGATCATCATGGCCACGCAGCAAACCCGCACGCTTGGAAAACTGGCTGTCGCCCCTTCCGTGATTGCATTGTTCCTGTGGATGATTGTGCCGCTGGCAATGACCATCTACTTCTCGTTCCTTCGATATAATCTGCTGGACCCCAATGTTGCCTGCTCACTTCTGACGCCAGGCCAATTGATGGACGAGGCCAACCGCTGCCTCGCTGGTTTCTCCAACTACACCTATTTCACGACCGATCCGGCCTTCTTCAAAGCGATGGGAAATTCGCTCACGCTTGTTGGATGGGTTCTCGGTATCTCGGTGGTCTTCGGAACACTTTTGGCACTCCTTCTCGATCAGGCATTCTATGGCCGCGGCTTTGTGCGCATCATGATGATCGCGCCGTTCCTGGTCATGCCGACAGTCAGCGCGCTTGTTTGGCAAAACATGCTGATGGATCCGGTCTCCGGCTTCTTCGCCACCGTTTTCAAAGGCCTCGGGCTGCAGCCGATAGATTGGTTCACGCATTATCCGATGACGGCTGTCGTTATCATGGTTGCCTGGCAATGGGTTCCGTTCGCAACCTTGATCCTGTTGACGTCGCTGCAGTCATTGGATGGCGAGCAGAAGGAAGCGGCCCAAATGGATGGGACGCCGCCGCTTTCGTTCTTCTGGTACATTGTCTTGCCGCATCTGATCCGCCCGATGACTGTCGTCATCCTGATCGAGACGATCTTCCTGCTAAATGTTTTCGCTGAAATCTACGTCACCGGCACGGGCGGGCGCGCGGGCAATCTGCCGTTCCTCGTCTACCAATATGGCCTGATTGCCAACGACATCGGCGGCGCTTCTGCCGGCGGCATCATCGCAGTCATCCTTGCAAACATCGTTGCCTTCTTCCTGATGCGGATGATTGGCAAGAACCTGGACGCATGATCATGGCACGCAAAGAATCCGTACAACGCAAATTGGTCATCACAGTACTGGCATGGGCGGTAGGTCTTATCGTTTTCTTCCCGATCCTGTGGACGATTTTGACAAGCTTCAAGTCAGAGGGCGACGCAATCGCGATTTCCAGCTTCTTTTCCACGGGCTGGACAACCGAGGCTTACACCGTCGTTCAAGGGCGCTCGAACTATTTCCAGTTCGCCTGGAACTCTGTGGCGCTGGCGCTTGGTTCAACCCTGTTCGCACTTGTCATCGCCATTCCGTCCGCCTGGGCCATGGCTTTTGCACCGGGCAGGAAGACCAAGGATCTGTTGATGTGGATGCTGTCCACAAAAATGATGCCGCCGGTTGGCGCGCTGATCCCGATCTACCTGATTTTCCGCGACACGGGACTTCTTGATACGCGCGGCGGCATCATCACGGTCTTGATGCTCCTCAACCTGCCAATCATTATCTGGATGCTTTACACCTACTTCAAGGAAATCCCAGGGGAAATCCTGGAGGCTTCCCGCATGGACGGGGCCTCGCTGGGCAAGGAATTGCTTTACGTCCTGACGCCTATGGCCATTCCGGGCATCGCATCGACGCTGCTGCTCAATATCATCCTTGCATGGAACGAAGCCTTCTGGACTTTGGCTTTGACCACTAAGGACGCAGCGCCTTTAACCCAGTTCATTGCGTCATACTCAAGCCCCGAGGGTCTGTTCTGGGCAAAACTTTCGGCGGCATCGACCATGGCCATTGCACCCATTCTGGTGCTCGGCTGGTTCGCACAAAAGCAGCTTGTCCGCGGTCTCACATTTGGAGCGGTGAAATAAAATGGGTACGATCTCTCTCAAGAAAGCACGCAAGGTCTTTGGCGAAACGGTCATCATTCCCGGCGCCGACCTCGACATCAAGAACGGCGAGTTCGTCGTGTTCGTCGGCCCATCGGGATGCGGCAAATCCACCTTGCTGCGCATGATCGCCGGCCTTGAAGACTTGACCTCCGGTGCGATCCACATCGACGGCAAGGACATGACCGAGGAAGCGCCGTCAAAGCGCGGTCTTTCCATGGTGTTCCAGTCCTATGCGCTCTATCCGCATATGAGCGTGCGCGGCAATATTTCCTTCGGCCTGAAAATGGCGGGGATGCCGAAGGCGGAGATCGAAGCCAAAGTCGCCAAGGCTGCGGCGACGCTGAACCTCACCGAATACCTTGACCGCAAACCACGGCAATTGTCCGGCGGCCAGCGGCAGCGTGTCGCCATTGGCCGCGCCATCGTGCGCAATCCCGAAGGCTTTCTGTTTGACGAGCCGCTCTCAAATCTCGACGCGGCATTGCGTGTCAACATGCGGCTTGAAATCATGCAGATGCACCAGGACCTCGGCGCAACCATGATTTACGTTACCCATGACCAGGTCGAAGCCATGACGATGGCCGACCGCATCGTCGTCTTGAACCGTGGCAATATCGAGCAGGTCGGCTCGCCGCTCGATCTCTATAACAAGCCGGACTCCCTGTTCGTAGCGGGCTTCATTGGTTCGCCAAAAATGAACCTGATCGAGGGCCAACCCGCAGTGAAATACAATGCCACAACCATCGGCATTCGCCCCGAGCATCTCACCATCTCTGCGGAATCTGGCGATTGGGAAGCAAAAATCAGGCTTGCTGAACATCTGGGTTCAGACACATTCCTGCATGTCGATGCAGGGCCATGCGGCATGATGACCGTGCGCGCCGACGGTGAATTCACCGTCAATCCCGGCGCCAAAATATTCCTGACGCCGGATGCCAGCCGCATCCACCGCTTTGACAAAAACGGATTGGCGATCCGCTGATGCGCCTGAACGGTAAAGTCGCTTTCATCACGGGCGCGGCGCGCGGTATCGGGCGCGCTTTTGCCGAGGCCTATATCCGTGAAGGCGCAATTGTCGGCATAGGAGACATCAATCTGGCCGCAGCGCAAAAGACCGCCGCTGAAATCGGTCCGTCCTGTTTTGCCGTGCATCTTGACGTCACCAAGCTCGATTCCATCGCGGCGGCGTTCGACGAGGTGGTGGCGCGCGCCGGCCGTATCGACATACTTGTCAACAACGCCGCCCTGTTTGATCTGGCGCCCATCACCGACATCACCGAGGCCAGCTACAACAGGCTGTTTTCGGCCAATGTGCATGGTGTGTTGTTTTCCATGCAGGCGGCGGCCAGACACATGATCGCGCACGGAAACGGCGGCAAGATCATCAACATGGCAAGCCAGGCGGGGCGTCGCGGCGAAGGGCTGGTCGCCGTCTACTGCGCCACCAAGGCGGCGGTTATCTCCCTGACACAGTCCGCCGGTCTCAACCTCATCAAGCACGGGATCAATGTGAACGCCATCGCGCCCGGCGTCGTCGATGGCGAACATTGGGACGGTGTCGATGCGCTCTTTGCAAAGTATGAGAGCCGGCCGCTGGGCGAAAAGAAACGGCTTGCCGGCGCCGAAGTCCCGATTGGCCGGATGGCGACGGCTGAGGACCTCACCGGCATGGCGATTTTTCTGGCAAGCAGCGAAAGCGATTATGTCGTGGCGCAAACCTACAATGTTGACGGCGGCAACTGGATGAGCTGACCGGCCAATCGGCAAGGACGGCCAGGAGCATGAGGACGAGGATGGCAACGCGACTTTCAAACGCAACCCTGCAAGAGGCCGCCCGGACCGCTTCCATCCCGCATTATGACCGAACCTTGCTCAAGGCTGGCATTGTCCATTTCGGTGTCGGCAATTTCCATCGCTCGCATCAGGCGGTTTATCTCGACGAT
>JANNRN010000495.1:0-1784 GCA_031401375.1 Phyllobacteriaceae bacterium
CTCTTGTGGTCGAACCTCAAGACATCCAATGGTGTCGTTCCAGAACCTGCCGCGCTGGGACGCTACTGGATGGAGCACCCGCAGTTTGAAGGCGGCGACGCCCTTCTGTTCAATGCGTCAATGTTTGAACATGACGCGACAGGTGAGGCGTTCTTCTCGCCCTCGGCAAAGGCGATCAACGAGCGCGAAATCCTGAATTTCGGCATCCGGCTGATCGAACGGCCCTATCCGGGCGTGAAGGCGATGATCGCCGACCTCGCCTGCCATGCGCCCGAAACCGCTGAATGGGTGGCCAAGGGCCTTGGCCAACATCTTCGCTGCGCCGCCCAGCTTTACGTTGGTTGGGAGCAATCGCCGGTTTTTGACAACCACGTTGCCTTGCACGCCACTGAAAAGGATGCCGCCGGAGTGCCGCGCATCAACCTTCACTGGAAAAAGGGCGAGCTTGAGCGGCGCACGCTGTTGGAGGGACTCAAACTCTTTGGCGAGACACTCGCGACAAAAAACGCCGGCCGCGTCCGCATTGAGGAGTGGGTGACGAGCGGCGCGGATTACCCCACCGATCAGGAACTGGCGGGACATCACCACATGGGCGGCACGCGCATGGGAACCGACCCCAAGAAAAGCGTGGTCGACCGCAACTGCAAGGTCCACGGCATGGAAAATCTCTACATTGCCGGATCGTCTGTGTTCGCAACATCCGGACAATGCAATCCGACGACGTCGATTGTCGCGCTGGCGCTGCGGCTTGGCGCGCATTTGAGCGCGACGCTCAAGGCGTAGAGCGGGATGGAACTCTGGATCCCGATCACCCTTGCCGCGGCCTTCCTGCAGAACATCCGCTCAAGCCTGCAAAAATACCTCAAGGGCCGGATGGGAACGACCGGGGCGACCTTTGTGCGGTTCGGTTTCGGCATGCCGTTTGTACTGATGCTGGTGGCAGTCCTGCATTTTCACACCGGCTATGAGTTTCCGCCCATCAGCGAACGCTTTCTGATCTGGATGATCCTCGGTGGCCTGTCGCAGATCGCCGCCACGTTCCTTCTGGTGCACCTGTTCTCGTTTCGCAATTTCGCCGTCGGCACCGCCTATTCCCGCACTGAACCAGCGCAAGCGGCAATGTTCGGGCTGCTATTCCTGGGCGAACGAATTACTCCGCCCGCCATCATCGCCATTGGCATTTGCGTTATCGGCGTGATGCTGATTTCGGTGGCAAGGACAGCCATCACGCCGCGCTCGCTCCTCACATCCGTTGGGCAAAAGACAGCGCTGATCGGATTGCTCTCCGGTGCGGGCTTCGGCTTTTCAGCGATCGCCTACCGGGCGGCCTCGCTTGCCCTGGGCGGCCCGAATTTCTTCATGCAGGCGGTGGTGACGCTGGCCTTTGCCATAACATTGCAAACGCTTGTCATGCTCGTCTGGATGTCAGTGCGCGAACCAGAGCAGTTTGCGCTGATCCGCAAGGCATGGAAGCCGGCGCTGGTGGTCGGCTTGGCGGGAGCCTCCGCCTCGCTTGGCTGGTTTTCAGCAATGACCCTGCAAAACGCCGCCATCGTTAAAGCGCTGGCGCAAGTCGAGATGCTCTTCGCGTTTGCAACGTCGGCGTTTTTCTTTCGGGAAAAGATCAACCGTTACGAACTGGGCGGATGCCTGCTGATTGTGGCGGGGATCGTGGTGCTGATGGCCTGGCGCTAGAGCGGGTTCGTTTCAAATGGAGACATAGGCGTTCGCTTTGAGGCCCGAGCTGGAGCAGAAACAAGCGGCGGCCTGTCAATGGACCCGCT
>JANNRN010000496.1:0-10052 GCA_031401375.1 Phyllobacteriaceae bacterium
CTTGCGATCAGGATCCAGGTATAAATGTCGAGAATGAAATCGATGGTTCGAAGCAAAGCCAGCATGGAAATTCCCTTGTCCGTTCACTCCCATTTAGACACTGGGTGCAGGAGCGGCAAGAGCGCCGTTGACAGACACCCCAATTCTCCGTTTTAACAAGGCGCTTCATCCAGACATGGTGAGGGGCAATAGCTCAGTTGGTAGAGCGCGTCGTTCGCAATGACGAGGTCAGGGGTTCGATTCCCCTTTGCTCCACCAGCCTGCCCTGCGAGCTAAGGCTCGGCAAGCTAGAGGCCTGACGGGACGGCAGGCGAAGCGCGCAGGCGGGCTTCTGCAACGTTGGCATCGCTCTTTTCAAATGCGCTGCGTTGAGGATTTTTCCCCATGAAATACATCTACATCCTCGAGTCCCTCAACGGCCTGCATCACTACACAGGCGTCACCGACGATCCCCACAAGCGCCTAGAAAAACACAATGCTGGCGAAGTCCCCCACTCTTCAAAGTTCAAACCGTGGCGTCTGAAAACCCACATTGCCTTTTCCGAACCAGAACAGGCTTCCGCCTTCGAGAAACACCTGAAATCCGCGTCCGGCCGCGCCTTTGCGAAAAACGGCTCTGACGAAATGACGTCTGCGTGAGCGCCTCTTGCTCCCGCCGCAACTCTTCGTGAGGCGGTTATGCCGCGCGGCGCGCCATGCTAGCCAAGGGAAACAAAGCGGAGTTTTCCATGCGCTTGCTCCTTCTGTTTCTGATGTTGTTCCTGACTTTGGCGCCGCCGGTTATGGCGCAGCAATACACCGATAAACAAATCATCGACCTGACGCGCACCGTCCTGTTCGGTTCGGATGAACAAATGGAAGATGCGCTGCAAAAGCTTGAGTCGCGCAAGGACAAGGATATCCTCCCCTCCCTCATTGTCACCGCACGATACCGGGGCGACCAGAGCATTCTCCGAACCATTGCAACGCTGACAGGGGCAAAAATCAACAACTGGAATGAAGCCATGCTCTGGCAGGAGGCTCATCCAGATATCAGACCGCATGAAACCTTTGAAGCCTTCAAGCTTGACGTATTTTCGCGCATCGATCCGAATTTCATGCGCTTCCTCGGCGATGGCCGCGCCAAGCGGGAGAACCTTAAAATCCGCCTCGAAGAAATCGTTTGGGGCGGGGTGCAGGTGGACGGCATTCCCGCCCTCGATTATCCAAAACTCATCACGGCAGGCCAGGCGGACTATCTTAAGGACAGCGATCCTGTCTTTGGCACCTCGATAAACGGCGATGTGCGCGCCTATCCCCTGCGCATCATGGGCTGGCACGAGATGTTCAACGAAGTGATCGGCGGGGTGCCGGTGGCGCTTGCCTACTGCACCCTCTGCAGCGCGGGCATCCTGTTTGAAACACGGGTTGAAGGCCGCAAAAATCCACTTATTTTCGGGTCCTCCGGCTTTCTCTACCGTTCCAACAAATTGATGTTTGACCGCGAGACCGACTCGCTCTGGAACCAGTTCACCGGTGAACCCGTCTCCGGCCCCTTGCGCAATTCCGGCATCAAACTGAAAATTCGCCCGGTCACCATCGCGACATGGAAGGCTTGGCGCACTGCCCACCCCGATACCAAAGTCCTGTCACTCGACACTGGCTTCAAGCGCGACTACGGCTCGGGCGTTGTCTACTCCGACTATTTCGCCAGCACCGAACTCATGTTCCCCGCACTGGTGCGCAATGAGAGTGAGGTCAAGCGCAAAGACTATGTCTTCGGCATCCGCGAACTCAATGTGGCAAGAGCCTGGCCCCTCGCCGCATTTGCGAAAGAAGAAATCATCAATGACACCTTCAACAATCGCCCGATTGTGTTGATCGGCGACGCCAAAACCCGAACCGTGCGCGCCTATGAGCGCGGCCAAAACACATTCAGGGCAGGCAGGGACGAGTTAAGTCTCATCAGCGGCAAGACAATCTGGCAACTGACCGAAGAAGCGCTTGTCGGGCCGGAAGGCGACAAGCTTGACCGTCTCGCAGGCCATCTGGCGTTCTGGTTTGCCTGGGACGGGTATCTGGGCGAGAACAGCACGATGTATGCAGGCAAGTGATGCAGCGCCCCCACGGTAGCCGTTGATGTTCACCGCTCACTGCGCGTGACAAACGCCCCGTGCGCCTCTACCGTGTCCGAACCTCCCGAATCCCATTCCGCCAAGGCTCCCAATGTCCGCCACCGCCGCCAAATCGGCCCCTGCCGACCGCTATGCGGCGTTCCGGCATCCGGCCTTCACCAAATACTGGATCCAGCGTTTCCTCAATACGCTATCGGTACAGATCGTATCGGTCGCTGTCGGCTGGCAGATCTATGATCTGACACGCGATCCATTCGATCTCGGCCTGATCGGCCTCACGCAATTTCTGCCCTCGCTGGCACTGGTTCTGGTGACCGGTGCGGCGGCCGACATGTTTGGAAGAAGGCTCATCATGGGCCTCAGCCAATTGGTGGAACTCGCCTGCACGGCAGCGCTGTTTTTCCTCACGATGCGCGGCCTCACTTCTGTCACGCCTGTTTTCGCGCTTCTGATCGGCCTTGGCGTCGCCCGTGCCTTCGTCGGACCGGCCTCGGCCTCGCTGATTGTCAACCTGGTGCCGCAGAAGGATTTCGCCAACGCCATTTCATGGGCAACGTCCTGCTGGCAGATCGGCAGCGTTTCAGGACCGGTTCTGGGCGGCCTGCTTTACGGCATCTCGCCGCAGACAGCCTATGGCACGGCAGCTGTGCTGCTCGCCGTTGCCGCCGCCCTTACCTTTGCAATCCCCAAGCCCTCCGAACGGCCAAAGCTCGGCGGGGATGCGCTCGGCAATCTTCTTGGCGGCTTTCGCTATATCTGGGGCGATAAGATCGTTTTTGGCGCTATCTCGCTTGACATGTTCGCTGTGTTGCTCGGCGGCGCGGTGGCGTTGCTGCCCGTCTTTGCGCGCGATATTCTGGAGGTGGGCCCTTGGGGCCTTGGACTCCTGCGCTCAGCTCCCGGCATAGGCGCAATCCTGGCCGCAATCTGGCTCTCCGGCCACCCGATCAAGGACCATGCCGGTGTGTTGATGTTCGCCAGCGTTGCGCTGTTCGGCGGCTTCATGGCTCTGTTCGGCGTCTCAACCGTAGCCTGGCTCTCCATTTTGGCGCTGGCGCTGTTCGGCGCGGTGGACATGGTCAGCGTCTATGTGCGCGAAATCCTCATCCAGCTCTGGACACCGGATGAAGTGCGCGGACGGGTCAATGCCGTCAACGGCGTCTTCATCGGCGCGTCTAACGAGCTTGGCGAGTTTCGCGCCGGCATGATGGCCTCCTGGATTGGGCCGGTTGGCGCTGTCGTATTCGGCGGCGTCGGCGCGATTGCCGTCGCGGCGATCTGGGCGTGGCAGTTCCCCGCGCTGCGCAAAATGCGCAGCCTGGACAGGCATCTGGTCACATAGAGCATCGAATAAAAGAAGCATCGGTCCCTGGTCAGGCCTTGGACCGCGCCGCGACACGCGCCTTCAACAGAACCCGGTCCCGCGAGGAAACACCGAGCAATTCGCAAATCCGCCACACGAGATTGTCTTCCAGTTCGTGCAGCTCGCCGTCAGCGTAAACCACCTCCCACAGCGCTTCGACGAATTCGAGCCGGCGCGCTTCGTCGAGTTCGCGCATCAGCACACTGGTGAACTGGTACAGATCAACAGAGCCGTTTTCAGCGTCTTCTCCTGCGGAAAGGACTTCCTGCAAGGCCTCGCCGCTGTCGCCGAAATAGTCGGCCAGCTCGTGCGACAGCGCTGCTTTCTCAATATCAAGCCGCGATCCGTCGGCATCCATCACGGCAAACAGCAAGGCGCAAATCGCCACGCGCGGGTCCGCCTCATCCATCGGCTTCACCGCTTTCGCACCGCCCATGTTTTCAAGGAAAGAAACAAAACGCTCGAACATCAAGGACCCTTAGAAAAGCCTGAACCAGCGTCTGGGCGCCGCGTTGACATGCTCAGGCTCGACGCCTGGATCATCCGGCGGCGTCGGCACGATGTCAGTTGCGCTCGTGCGGTCCCTCAGCGGCGCGGGCTCGGCAATTGTGGCCTCTGGGACAAGGACAATGGCAGGCGCCGCGTCTTCTGCTTCGTCGATCACAACCTCGATGGCCGGCTGCAAACGGCCAACCGGAACCTTCCACTCGAACGCGTCAATGCGTCCCGTCACCGGCGAATAGGGCGCCCAATTGGCGGAAACCATGCCGTCTGCCGTCCATGCCGGGTCAGGCTCGGCCCGCACCGCCTTGGCAAGCCAGGCCCTGACCTTGCCCTGGCTGCCGCCTGACGCCTGTTCGATATCGGCAAGCAGCAGGCATGCGGCCTCGCTGTGACGGATATCGAAAGCCGCCTCGGCTTCCTTTCGCGCTTCCGCCAGCTCACGTGCATCAAGCAGCGCACGCGCCAGCGCCAAATGTGAATCCGCGTGGCTGGAATGCGTGCTCGTCAATTTGCGTGCCCGCTTGAGCCGGTCGGGCGCGGAGTCCCCGATCCGGGCATGCACATAGGCGGAGGAAATTTCAGGATGCGGCGCAACCTTCCATGCCGCTTCAAGAACACCTGACCCTCTGCGCAAGTCACCATTCTTGAACAGTGCGCGGGCAAGGGTGACGGCGGCAGGAACAAGGTCAGGCGCCAGCCGGTTGGCCTCCATCGCAGCCGCCTTCGAAGCGGCAAGGTCGCGATCAAGCAGCGCCATGGCTTTGCCGGTGAGCAATACGGCGCGGCGGCGTTTGTCGGCATCTTTGCCCGACACCCCCATATGCTTCTGATTGTCAATCAGCGCGAGCGCGCCATCAAAATCACCGCCGGAGAGCTTGTCTTCCAGCGCCACATTCGCCGCCCATTGCAGTTGCGGCGCAAGTTCGGCGGCGCGCAAGGCATAGTGGCGCGCGGCCTCGCGCTCACCCAGTCTTTCCGCCTCCAGGTAAAGGCCGCGAAGACCAAGAAGGCGCGTTTCCGGATCGTTCGACATTTCCTCGAACATTGCCCTTGCATCGTCATTGCGCCGCTCAAGAACCGCCGCCTGCGCATCCAGAAGCTTGATGAGCGGCTCTTGATCGGCGCTGAGAAGCTTTGCCGCCTGTTTGGTCATGCGCCTTGCAAGCTCGCCATCCCCCGCCCCGGCGGCAATCATGCCGGTCGAGATCGACTGGTAGGCGCGGTCGCGCTTGCGGGCGCGAAAATGCCGCTGGATGAGAATGGGCGAGCGCACGATATTCTTGACCAACCACCAGGCCAGCATAATCACGGCCACCAGCGCCGCCAAAGCGGTGGCGGCAACCAGAAGCGTGACCTCATAGCGCATGTTCTGCCAGGTGATCACGAGATCGCCGGGTCTGTCCGCCAGCCATGCGAAGCCTGCTGCAAGCGCAAAGACGAGGATCACGAAGAACAGGATGCGGATCATTGTGCGGCTCCGGCAGCGCTCAAGGCTGATGTGAGCGCCTTGGTCACCAGCGCGTCCGCATCCCGCCGTGCGGTCAGTTTGCCAAGATAGTCAGCGCCAGCGGTTTGCGCAGGTTCTGGAAGCCGGGCCGCCTCGGCAAGCGCCGCATCAAGATCGCCGCGGTTGATGGCAATTTCGACGCGCGCGATCACGGCGGCAGGCGTATCGCCCTTGACATCGCCGACCGGGCGGCTGCGCACCAGGTTCCTCGCGCTGTCGGCAAGGCGCTGCAACAGCCCGGCATTGGGGTCACTGGCCTGCGAGGCGGCAAGCATGGCATTTGCCGCTGCCGCAAACTGCGCGGTCAGCTCAGCCTTTGACGGCACGCCCGAAGCCGCCAGATTCTTGAGCTGCTCCAATTCAGGCGAGGCGGGCGCCACAACGGCATAGGTTTCGAGTTCGCTCGCAAAGGAACCGCCGCGGTCAATGGCAGCCTTGAGACCGGCCGCGGCAATTGCTTTGGCGACGGCGCCCGCGCCTGAGCTGTTCCCGGCATTCTGTTCAAGTGCCGCCAGCCTGGCGCCAAGTTCCGCAACCGCAGCCGACGCATCCGTTGACTTCAACGCACCAACTCCGCTTTCCAGCGCCGCGATGCGGTCGATCAGCGCTGTGACGGCAGCCGGATCGCCCGACGAGACATTGGCAGCCGACTTCAACGAAGCAATCTCGCGAACGATCGCCCGTTGCGATTCTTCAACGGTCGACAGGCTGACGGCCATCGCCTCCGCGTTCTTCTGCAAACCGGCCTGCGCCGTCGTCAATCCCTCGATAATGGCAGGGTCGATCTCTTGAGTGGCATTCGTTTCGGAAAGGGACGAGATCTGCTGCTTCAACGCCGCGAGTTCGCCGTTGTTTTGAAAAGACGGCAAAACACCTGCCCATTGCAAACCAGCGCCACCCGCCAGAACAACCAGTCCGCCAATTAGCCCGCCAAACAGACCCGACGCACGGGACGGCTTTGGCGTTGCGGCCATGGACAGCGGTGCGGGCTGCGGATTGGCCTCGGCGGCGGCGCCATCGTTTTCCTTGGCCTCCAAAGGCTCACTGGCGGTCTCGAAAGGTTCCGTCGGCGCGCCGGGTTCGCTCGCCACAGGGAGGCCGTTCGGATCAAGCTCAATGGTCACGCCTGGTGCGGATTTCTTCGAATGGCGCGGGGTAGCGGAACTTGCCATGTCCACCTCGGGTTGGGCTGTCAATACGCCGCCAATGGCGCGTTAAAAATGGCTTTAACATGCCCAATCTGCCGCGACAAACGCGATTTGCGGTGTTTTCCTGACGTGGTTGAGCCCGCATTGACGCGACCAAGCATAACGCCCTGTCAACCATTGCGCAGGGTGCAGGTCGGCCATGCAAGATCAAATCTACTCATTCAAAGCGCTTTGACCTATATCAGCATCATCGGTCAGGAAAAGACCGGTAACTTCTCGGAAGGAGAAACCCAAATGAACATCGTTCGCACATATAACAACTGGCGCAATTACCGTACGACCGTCGCTGAACTGAGCGGCATGTCGAACCGGAACCTTGCCGACCTCGGCATTTCCCGCGCTGACATTCACGCCGTGGCCCGCAAAGCCGCCCGCTGAACCATACAATCAGCCCGAACGGGCCAACTGAACGAACCGCACCCGCCGAAATGGCGGGTGCTTTGTTTTTGGCGGCAAGTCAGACCGCAAATGCCGTTTCAAGAAGATGCATCAGCGCGTCCTCGCTGGCATGTTCCGTGACAACAGCTTTTCTTTGCCGCTCGGCCCGCAGCGCCTCTGCAATGCGCGTGGAAAAACAGACAATCAGCGCGCCCTTGAACAAGGGCCCAAACCGGCCGACTGACATTCGCCGGTCGAAAGCGGACGCCGCCTGACGCGACATCAGAACGACTGCGTCGAAAGGCGCGCCGCCCAATGCACTGGCGAGCTGTTCCTCGCCATAGGGAACGGGCACGGCGTCATAGGTCTCGATAGATTCCACGGCAATTCCGGCATGCGCCAGCGCCTCTTCGAGCTCGGGGCGGCGCACTCTGCCGCACAAATACAACAATCGTGCGCCCGGTCCCGCTGTTGCCTTCAGGTGCTCGACAATCCAGCCGGTGCTGCCGGTGCCCGCATTGACAGAACTGAACCCGAGGCTCCGCGCTGCCTGCCCGGTTGTTTCGCCGACGGCCAGAACCGGAACGGTCAGAAACCGGCTCAACCCCGCCGGATCCGCCGTCGCAAGCGCCTGCGCACTGGTGACGATGACACCGTCAAATGCGCCAGCCGGCAGTAAATGAGCCAAGGGTTCAATGCGCGTCAGCGGCAGCACAACCGCGTCATACCCAGCTTTCGACAGCCTCTGCGCCGTGCGCGAGGCGCCGGGCTCCGGCCGCGTCACCAGTATCCGCGCGCTCACGACCAATCCGCGAAGAAATCCGGACCCGCTCTCAAACGGATGTCCTCGCCCGCCGTCGTACCCAGTGCCGCCGCCGCGACCGCGAGACCCTGATACTCGCCGCTGACAACCTTTACACCGTCAGGCGAAAGCACCATGCCGGAAAAGCTCATCACGCCGGCGTTGACAACGGCGTAACCCGCGATGGGCGTGCGGCACGATCCGTCAAGCACCGCCAGAAATGCCCTTTCGCAAGCCAGCGCCAGTGCTGTTGCGGCATGGTTGATCGGGGCAAGCAGTTTGGCAATGCGTGCATCGCCTGATCTTGCCTCGATGCAGATGGCCCCTTGTCCGGGCGCAGGCGGAAACTGGATGAGAGACAGCGCCTCGGTGACGGCGCCTTCAAGGCCGAGCCGTTTCAGGCCGGCAAGCGCGAGCAGCGTTCCCTCAACCTGCCCCTCTTCCAGCTTGCGCAGGCGGGTCGGCACATTGCCGCGAAAACTGACCACTTGCAGGTCCGGCCGCAACCGTTTTATGAGCGCCTGCCGGCGCAATGACGAGGTGCCGATCACGGCCCCTTCCGGCAAGTCAACAAGGCTTTTGACATGGCGCCCGATAAACGCGTCGCGCGCGTCCTCTCTTTCAAGAAAGGCCGCAAGCTCCAGCCCCGCCGGCAGCACTGTCGCCATGTCCTTGGAGGAATGCACCGCAATATCAATGCGCCCGTCAAGCAGCGCCTCCTCAATTTCCTTGGTGAAAAGCCCCTTTCCGCCAACTTCCGAAAGCGGGCGGTCCTGGATGCGGTCGCCGGAGGTTGAGATCACGTCGATGGTAAAGTCGCCCTCGCCAAGCCCGTGCGCCGCCGCGAGCCGGTCGCGTGTCTCGCGCGCCTGCACCAGCGCCAGGGCGCTGCCTCGTGTGCCGATCCTGATCGGGCCTTGCCATTGCGGCGTTTGCATTCCAACCTGTCCGTGATACCGCAGGCCGCGCACGCGGCCGCTTGTGATAAACCGCGGGCCTTATAGGACGATCATCTGAAACTTGCCACATCCCATGCGAACATCTGAGCGTCTTCTCATTCTCGGCATCGAAACGAGCTGCGATGAAACTTCCGCTTCGCTCGTTGTGCGCGACAGTGACGGCACAGGGCGCATCTTGTCCAATGTCATCCGCAGCCAGATTTCTGAACATGCGCCGTTTGGCGGCGTGGTGCCGGAAATCGCCGCCCGCGCCCATGTCGAAGTGCTGGACACCATTATCGGCCAGGCGTTCGAGACGGCACAGACTTCGCTGGAGGAAATCGACGCTGTCGCCGCCACGTCGGGCCCCGGTCTTATCGGTGGTCTGATCGTCGGCGTCATGACCGGCAAAGCCATCGCCGCAGCCGCCGGAAAACCCTTCATCGGCATCAATCATCTTGAGGGTCACGCGCTGACAGCGCGGCTGACGGATGGCCTTGATTTTCCCTATCTCCTGCTCCTGGTTTCTGGAGGACATACGCAAATCCTGCTGATTTCAGGTGTAGCCGATTACGAACGCTGGGCGACGACGATTGACGATGCGCTGGGCGAAGCGTTTGACAAGACCGCCAAACTTCTCGGCCTGCCCTATCCCGGCGGCCCGGAAGTGGAAAAGGCGGCAAGCCGTGGGGACGGAACCCGTTTTGCGCTTCCGCGGCCGCTTCTTGGCGATAAACGCCTTGATTTTTCGTTCTCCGGTCTGAAAACCGCTGTCCGCCGCGCGGCCCAGGATACCGCGCCGCTGAGCGATCAGGATGTATGCGACCTTGCGGCGAGTTTTCAGGAAGCTGTCGCCGGCACTTTGGCCGACCGCGTCTCACGCGCGCTGCTTCTTTTCCATGATCGGTTTCCCGCCATGGCGGCGCCTGCCCTCGTTGTCGCGGGCGGGGTCGCTGCAAACCAGCGGCTTCGGGCCATGCTGTTTGATATTGCAGCCCGTCACGGCTTCCGCTTCATCGCGCCGCCGCTGGTGCTTTGCACCGACAATGCCGCCATGATCGCCTGGGCCGCGGCGGAACGCCTTGCGCTGGGCAGTGAATACGTGAAGGAAACCGTCATTCGCCCGCGCTGGCCGCTCGATGAAACCTCGGCCCCAATCTATGGCTCTGGGCGAAAAGGAGCAAAGGCATGAAACGCGTCATCTCTGTGCTCGGCGGCGGCGCATGGGGCACTGCCCT
>JANNRN010000497.1:0-3779 GCA_031401375.1 Phyllobacteriaceae bacterium
GCTGCCGGGAGAAATAGCGCGCGCTGTATCCGGAGAAACTGTGGCTCAGCCGGATCGCACAGCATCCAAATGTATTCCAAATTCCGGCGATTCTATTAACTTTTTGCAGCGCCCGAAGCGTCCGCCTGCGTAGGCCAGAAAATCGTCAGCCGGATACGCCTGAACTCCCTATCCTGTGATGAAACCAGTTCCATTCAGTCCTTGTCCAAGGGTTTCACAATTTGCGTGGAATGGCTATTCTGGCAAGCGTTTCCGCTTTTGATGGAATCATCAAAAGCACAGGACAACGCGACAATTCAATAACCTGGAGCGCATCTGTGTTTCAGTGAAATGCTGATGCGCTCTAGCGCGTTTCGGATGACAAGCATGTCTGACAAGAATCCCTCAGATCACCTGAAGTCGGTCTACACCGCGCGAAAGCCGCAAGAGATTGCCAAAATCTATGACGCCTGGGCGGCAACGTATGAAGACGACATGGCAAAGGCGGGCTATCGTCATCCGAGCGTCTGCCTCGCGCTCCTTTGCCGCCATCTTCCACGTGGCGCTGCGCCCCTGCTTGATGCGGGTTCGGGAACGGGCTTGATCGGCGAGTGGCTTCACATACTCGGCTTTGCGCAAGTGGAAGCGCTCGACATTTCCGAGGGGATGCTGGAAGTCGCTGCCGCCAAGCGCATCTACAGCGCATTGCACTGCGCCGCGCTCGGCGGCCCGTTGCCGTTTAGCGACCATACCTTTGCCGGTATTGTCAGCGCCGGCGTTTTCACGTCCGGCCATGTCGGGGCGGAGGGGTTGGACGAGCTCATTCGCGCCACTCGTCCGGGCGGCGTCATTGTTCTCACCGTCAAGAATACGGTCTGGGACGAAGGCTTTGCCGCCCGCATCGATGCGCTTTGCACTGAAGGAACGATCTTTGTTCTCGAACAGACCGAGCCTTATGTTTCAATGCCCGGCGAAGCGGGCACGATCCCGAGCCGGGCAATCGCCTTTCGCGTGGTGTAAAGGCATCTGCACAAATCCGCGTTGACGCGGACCTATTCCACCCAGCCCTCTTTCACGCCGTGACAAGACGCCTTGCCGCCTCCCGCCTCAATCAGTTCCGGCGTGACGGAGCGGCAAATGTCACGCGCGTAGGAACAGCGCGGATGGAAGGCGCAGCCGCTGGGCGGGTTGAAGGGCGACGGCAATTCTCCAACCAGCTTGATGCGCCGCCCGCGCCGCTCAGGATCGGCGATTGGCGTCGCCGACAGCAGTGACTTTGTGTAAGGGTGTTTGGGCGATTTGAACACTTCCTCGGCGGGCGCGATCTCGACCGGTCGCCCGAGATACATGATCATCACATCGTCGGCGACATGCCGCACGACCGCCAGGTCATGGCTGATGAAAATGTAGGTGAGATTGAACTTTTCCTGCAAATCAGCCAGGAGATTGAGGATTTGGGCCTGGATTGACACGTCCAGCGCCGACACAGGTTCATCAAGCACGAGGATTTTCGGGTTGAGTATCAGCGCCCGGGCAATGGCAATGCGCTGGCGTTGGCCGCCCGAGAACATATGCGGATAGCGCGCGTAGTGTTCGGGGCGCAACCCGACTTCCTTCAGCATGGCCCTGACCATCGACTGCCGCTCGGCCTGAGGCAGGTCGCGGTTGACAATCAACGGTTCCTCGACAATCGAACCCACTTTCTGGCGCGGATTGAGAGAGGAATACGGATTCTGGAACACCATCTGAACCGTTGAACGCAACGCCCTCAGATCCGCCTCATGGCCATCCGAGACGCGTCTGCCGTCGATCACCAGCGATCCGGAAGTTGCCGGTTCAATCATGGTGAGAACGCGCGCAAGCGTCGACTTGCCGCAGCCGGATTCGCCCACGACCGCCAGCGTCTTTCCCGGCTCGACCGCAAAACTCGCGCCGCCAAGCGCCTTCAGCGACAGCGGCGGCGAAAATATGCCGCGCTTGACCACATAGTGACGCTGCAGATCAACCGCTTCAACAATCATGGCCGTGCTCCTTCGCCCATGACCGGGTGGAAACAAAGCGCCTCTCCCAAGGTGGGGCCTTGACGCGGCGGCACTGTCGAGCGGCAGATGTCATCGGCGCGCGAGCAGCGCGGGTTGAACAAACAGCCCTTTGGCCGGTCCAAAAGGCCGGGAACAACGCCGGGAATGGATGGCAGGCGGCCACCCTTGGCATTGTCGGGAAGGGCGGCGAGCAACGCGGCCGTGTAAGGATGGCGTGGCTGGCGGAAAAGATCGCGCACCGGCTGCCGCTCGATTTGCTGTCCCGCATATTGCACGACGACACGCTCGGCGGTTTCCGCCACCACCCCCATGTCGTGCGTAATCAGAACCAGCGCCATGCCCGTCTCTTTGCGCAGATCGACAAGCAGGTCCAGTATCTGAGCCTGGATGGTGACATCAAGCGCCGTTGTCGGTTCGTCCGCGATCAACAGTTTAGGCTTGCAGGAAATCGCCATCGCGATCATGACCCGCTGGCTCATACCGCCGGAAAGCTGATGCGGAAAGGCGCTCATCCGCCGCTCGGGTTCAGGAATTCCAACCTGTTCAAGCAGCGCGATGGTCTTGGCGCGCCGCGCCGCCTTGTCCATGCCCAGATGCGTCTTCAGCGCCTCGCCAATCTGAAACGCCACGGTGAAGCAGGGATTAAGGCTGGAGACCGGCTCCTGAAAAATCATCGCCATTTCCTTGCCGATGATCTTTCGCTTCTCGCTTGCCGGCATAGTCAGCAGATCCTTGCCGTCGAACTGCATGCGGTCGGCCTTGACCGTCGCGGTCTTCGGCAAAAGCCCCATCAATGCCAGCATCGCGACGGATTTGCCTGAACCGGATTCGCCGACGATTGCCGCGACTTCGCCCGGATCAACCTTGAGATCAACGCCGTCAACCGCTTTGAACGCCCCGGCGGAAGTCGCGAAGGTGACAGACAGATTTGAGAGTTCGAGAAGCGGCATTATTGAACTTTCATATCAAGGCAGCTATATGATCAATTGGATACTCAGGAGAATCCAGATGGCGACCCAGCAGACACAGTCCAAGCCAAAGCCGATTACTGGACCGACCGGTATGAAGCCGGGTTATTGAAGGGGCCTTAGTCATTCAAGGCGCTCCTGATAGCCCTGATTGCATCCTCGGCAAGCGTACCCAGATAAAGCAGCAGAGCGATGTAGTCGCGGTACATTTCCAATTGCTGTGCTTGAGAGCATCCGCCAAAGCGGTCCAAGCGCATGTCTGACCCAGCCTGCTCGATGAGTTGACGCTGTCGATAATAGAGAACCACCGGATCGATCACGGGCTCCGGCAGAAGGTGCAGTTCCTTCACCAGATTCTCGAAAATCACATGCCGCGCGATGCCCAAGACAAACACTGAATAGGTCTTGGATGCTGCATATCGCGCCTCGACGGCGGCCAAATCTTCTTTGATCCGTGTTGCATCCAAATGATGCACTTCGCTTCTGATCTCCGCCCGCAGCGCGATTTGAAAATCCCGCACTTTCTCCCGGCGTTTTTCCTGCTCGATGCCAAGCGAGTTTCTGTAATTAACAAACCAGCCCGCAGCCGTGACCATTGACGAGATAAGGGCCGCAACAATCACTGTGCTGAGCCATTTGTCCACAGCCCTCAGCTCCGCTTCAATTTCGGATCAAGCGCATCGCGCAAACCGTCACCGACAAGATTGATGCAAAGCACGGTGATGAGGATCGCCAGACCCGGCATCATCATGATCCATGGTGCGGCGGAAATGAATTCACGCGAATCTGC
>JANNRN010000498.1:0-7405 GCA_031401375.1 Phyllobacteriaceae bacterium
CTTCCCCCTTGCGGGGAAGGTGTCCGCGTGAGCGGACGGATGGGGGTGGCGGCGGCAAGTGCAGCTGTGACAGAATTGAGCACCGCAGACCGTCCCAGCATTACTTCATCGTTTGTGAACCGCAGGACCGTAAATCCCTCAAGCTTGAGGAAGTCTTCCTTCGTGGCGTCACGACGAGCCTGAGGCTCTGCCGCGTGAATAGGTCCATCCACTTCAATCACGAGCCGAGCCTGCAAGCAGGCGAAGTCCACGATGTAACTGCCAATTGCAAATTGGCGGCGGAAGTGCACTCCGACTGGCATATCAATGTCATAGCGCAGACCATTCCAAAGTTTCTTTTCCGCACCCGTCATGGATTTTCGCAGATGAATGGCATTTCGCGCTGCGGAGGCGCTGGCCTGTTCTTTTCGCTCCCGATTCCATGCCATCATTGGTTATCCTGCGACCTCAGCATCTTCCGCGCCACCCCCCATCCGTCGGCTTTGCCGCCACCTTCCCCGCAAGGGGGAAGGCTGGAGTTACACCAGCATGCTCATCGGGTTCTCAACATACCGCTTGAACGCGCCGAGGAGTTCCGCACCAAGCGCGCCATCGACCGCGCGGTGATCGGTTGACAATGTCACGGTCATGACATTGGCGATCTTCATTTCGCCGCCCTTCACCACAACCCGCTCCTCGCCCGCCCCGACCGCCAGGATCGTGGCATGCGGCGGGTTGACCACGGCGGCGAAGTTCTTGACCCCCATCATGCCCATGTTGGACACGGCGGTGGTGCCGCCCTGATACTCTTCGGGCTTCAGCTTGCGGCCTTTGGCGCGGCTTCCAAGGTCCTTCATCTCGTTGGAAATGGCCGACAGGCTCTTTTCCTCGGCTGCGCGGATGATCGGCGTGATCAGACCGCCCGGAATGGACACCGCGACGCCGACATCTGAATGCTTGTGTTTGACCATGTTGGTATCTGTCCAGGACACATTGGCGTCCGGCACGTCGCGCAGCGCCAGCGCCAGCGCCTTGATCACCATGTCATTGACCGAAATCTTGTAGAGCGGCACGTCGCCCTTCTCGGTCTTTGCCAGCGGCGCACCGGCGTTGATTTGTGTGCGCAGCGCCAGAAGCGCATCGAGTTCGCAGTCAATCGAAACGTAGAAATGCGGAATCGTCTGCTTGGATTCCTGCAATCGTCTTGCAATCGTCTTGCGCATGCCGTCATGCGCCACCAGTTCGTAGGAGCCTTCCGCAAACAGTTTCAGCACCTGTTCCTCGGACATGCCCTTTGGCGCGGCAGCGGCGGCGACAGGCGCTGTTGCGGCAGCAGGCGCGGCCTTGGCCCCGCCTCCGGCAATCGCCGCATCCACATCGCTCTTGACGACGCGGCCTTTCGGGCCGGATCCGGTGATTTTTGCGACATCCACGCCCGCATCCTTGGCGATGCGCCGGGCCAAGGGTGAGGCAAAGACGCGTTCAGCCTTCCCCCCTGCGGGGAAGGTGTCAGCGGAGCTGACGGATGGGGGTGGTGAGGAAGCTGCTGCTGGCGCAGGAGAATCGATGGAGCTTTTTCCTGCGGGTGCGGCATTTCCCGCGCCACCCCCATCCGGCCGCTCTGCGGCCACCTTCCCCGCAGGGGGGAAGGCTGGAGCCTCAGCTTTCTCTCCCGCCTCGCCGATAATGGCGATCACGGCGTTGACCTTGACCCCTTGCGTTCCCGCTGGCACCACGATCTTCAAGAGCGTCCCTTCATCGACGGCTTCGACTTCCATCGTCGCCTTGTCGGTTTCAATTTCGGCAATCACATCGCCGGACTTGATCGTGTCGCCTTCCTTCTTCAGCCATTTGGCAAGATTGCCCTCCTCCATCGTCGGGGAAAGGGCGGGCATTGTGATGTTGGTCGCCATGATCGCGCTCCCTCAATTCCGGTAGGTGACGGCTTTCACCGCCGCGACAACTTCACCGACATTCGGCAATGCGAGCTTTTCAAGGTTGGCCGCATAGGGCATCGGCACATCCTTGCCGGCAATGGTGATCACCGGCGCATCAAGATAATCAAACGCGCGCTGCATGATCTGGTTGGCGACATGGTCGCCGATTGAGCATTGCGGGAAGCCTTCCTCGATGACCACCGCCCTCCCCGTTTTCATGACCGAGGCAATGATCGTGTCGTAGTCGATCGGGCGCAGTGTTCTCAGATCAATGATTTCCGCATCGATGCCCAAGGTCGCCAATTCCGCCGCCGCCTTGACCGTATAGGTCATGCCGATGCCGAACGAGATCATGGTCACATCATTGCCGTTCTTGTGAATGCGCGCCTTGCCAATCGGCAGGACAAAATCTTCCAGTTTCGGCACGTCGAAACTCTGGCCATACAGAATCTCGTTCTCGAGAAAGATAACCGGATTGGGGTCGCGGATCGCCGCTTTCAACAAGCCCTTGGCATCCGCCGCCGAGTAAGGGTGGACGACCTTGAGGCCGGGGATTTGCGAGTACCAGGCCGAATAATCATGGCTATGCTGCGCGCCTACACGGGCCGCTGCGCCATTGGGGCCCCGAAACACAATAGGAGCACCCATTTGCCCGCCGGACATATAGAGGGTCTTTGCTGCCGAATTTATAATATGATCAATGGCTTGCATGGCAAAGTTGAAAGTCATGAATTCAACAATGGGCTTGAGCCCGGTCATTGCCGCGCCCACACCGATACCGGCAAAGCCATGTTCGGTGATCGGCGTATCGACAACGCGGCGCGGGCCGAACTCGGCCAGCAACCCTTGCGTGATCTTGTAGGCGCCCTGGTATTCGGCAACTTCCTCGCCCATGATGAACACATCCGGGTCGCGGCGCATTTCCTCGGCCATGGCATCGCGCAAGGCTTCGCGCACTGTCGTGGCCACCATTTCCGTTCCTGCCGGAATGCCGGGGTCCGCTGCAGCCTGCTGCACAGGAGCTGCCACGACCGAAGCGGCAGGCACGGCCGAAGCCTTCCCCCCTGCGGGGAAGGTGTCGCCGGAGGCGACGGATGGGGGTGGGGAGGAAGATGCTGCGGGTGAAGATGAGGCGTCCGCGCTTTCGCCTTCCCCCAACAGCACGGCAATCACCGCGTTGACCTTCACGCCTTCGGTGCCTTCCGCGACCATGATTTTCGCCAGTGTGCCTTCATCGACCGCCTCGACTTCCATCGTCGCCTTGTCGGTTTCGATCTCGCAGATCACGTCGCCGGATTTGACCTTGTCGCCCTCGTGCTTGACCCATTTCGACAGCTTGCCTTCTTCCATGGTCGGCGAAAGCGCTGGCATCAGAATATCAATCGGCATTTTCCTCACCTTCGGAAACGGGGCGCTTCGCCCTCAATCATTTTTCGTTGAATGGCTTAGTGGGTAATGTCGGTCCAAAGTTCCGACGCATCCGGTTCGGGATCAGACTGGGCAAAGTCGGCGGCATCGGCGACGATCTCGCGCACCTGTTTGTCGATCTCCTTGAGGTCGTCCTCGTTGGCCCATTTCTTTTCGAGCAGCCGCTCGCGCACCTGTTCGATCGGGTCATGGTCGGAGCGCATTTTCTGCACTTCATCCTTGGAACGGTATTTGGCGGGGTCGGACATGGAATGGCCGCGATAGCGATAGGTCTGCATCTCGAGGATCACCGGTCCAAGCCCGTCGCGGCAATGTTTGACCGCCATTTCGCCGGCGGACTGCACCGCCCGCACGTCCATGCCGTCCACCTGGACGCCGGGGATGCCAAAGGACAGACCGCGTTGCGAGAAATCGGTCTGCGCCGAGGCGCGGCTCACAGAGGTTCCCATGGCGTAGCGATTGTTCTCGATCACGTAGACGACCGGCAGCTTCCACAATGCCGCCATGTTGAAACTTTCATAGACCTGGCCCTGGTTTGCCGCGCCATCGCCAAAGAACGTCAGCGACACATTGTCATTGCCGCGATATTTGTTGGCGAAGGCGAGGCCCGTGCCAAGCGATACCTGCGCGCCGACGATGCCATGGCCGCCGTAAAAGTTCTTTTCCTTGGAGAACATGTGCATCGAGCCACCCTTGCCCTTGGAAAGGCCGCCGCGCCGTCCGGTAAGCTCTGCCATGATGCCGCGGTCAGACATGCCGCAGGCAATCATGTGGGCATGATCACGGTATCCGGTGATGAGTTGATCACCTTCCTTGAGATTCAGCTGCAAGCCGGCAATGACCGCTTCCTGTCCGATGTAGAGATGGCAGAACCCGCCAATAAAGCCCATGCCATAAAGCTGACCGGCCTTTTCCTCAAAACGCCGGATGTGCAGCATCATGCGGTACGCGGCGAGTTCTTGTTCCTTGGTGAAATTGGCTGGTTTCGGTGCGCTGAGGGTCTCAATTTGCGCAATTAGTGCGTCGGCTTTCTTCGCCTTGGCTGCCATCGTTTGCTCCCGGAGATTTATTGTTGGCGCAACCTTAGCATTCCACAAAGTCAATACAAGGCATGCGTCAACATGCCTGCCATGCAATCGCCACAATGGAAAAGTGATGAATTAACTTGAATTCAGTTAATTTGAATTCAGCTAATTTGATTGTGTGACCGGCCGAAGAATGACCAGTTCACCGGGCTGAGCCACATTCAGTGCCCGCCGCGCCTGCTCGTCGAGCATGTCTTTCTCCACCGTTCCGTCGCTCAGCAGCGCCACTTCCTTCTGCAGGGCCTCACGCGCGGCCCTCAGCGCCTCGTGTTTGGCCTGAAGGTCGTTGATCTGCTCTTCGACGATATGCTTGGAATAGAGGCCGTTGCCGCCGTAAAGCGCGTGATAGCCGAAATAGGACAAAAACAAGACCGTTGATACGGGCAGTATCAACCTGGGCAGCGAGTTATGCCTGCGTTGGCGCGTCCACATGAGCGCGATTCCCCTAGAGCATTTCCGCTTTTGATGGAATCATCAAAAGCAAAGGACAATGCGGCAATTCAGAGACTTGGAGCGCATCGGCGTTTCCATGAAACGCCGATGCGCTCTAAAGCCAAGACACGCGTATCTGTCACCGGCATGATTAAGGAAGCGTTATCGGGCACACCTGCACCGGGCGGATTCCTGAAAATTCACGCCCGAAGCGCTTCCTTGGCGGGCGCGGCGCTTTCGCGGATTTTGTCGAGTTCGCGGACTGCCAAATCGGCTAGGACGTCTGAAAACGGCACTGGCCGCCCGAACAGATAGCCCTGCATCGACTTGCAGCCCTGCCGCGCCAATTCATCGGCCTGGATTTGGGTTTCAACTCCTTCGGCAACAACATTGATGCCAAGGTCGCGGCCGATCCCGATCACGGCGCGCACGATGGCGCTATTGGCGGCGTGCTCAAACATGCCGGCGACAAATGTCTGATCGATCTTCACCTTGTTGAAATGGTATCGCTGCAAGTAGATCAGCGATGAGTAGCCGGTGCCGAAGTCGTCCAGCGCCAATTGCACCCCTTCTTGCTGCAGTTTCGAGAGCACTTTTTCAGCCACAAGTTCACTCGACAGAATGACGGTTTCGGTCACTTCAAGAATGAGCCGGGCCGGATCAAGTCCGGTCTCTTCGAGTGTCTCGCGAAGATTGTCGACGATGCTGGCGGACCGGAACTGGTTTGGAGAAACATTGACCGCCACGCTGATATGCGCTGGAAGCAGCACGGCCTGCTTGCAGGCGCGCCGGATCGCCCAATTGCCGAGGTCAGTCATCAGCCCTGCCTCCTCGGCAATCGGGATGAACTCGGCGGGAGTCAGGAACCCGCGCGATGGATGGTTCCACCGCATCAACGCCTCATAGGCCTCCACCTCGCCGGTCCCGCCCTGCACGATCGGCTGGTAATACAGTTCAAGCTCGTCGTTTCGAATTGCCTTTTGCAGCTCGTGTTCGATTTCCTTGCGGCGCTGGCTGGCCTTGCGCAGGTCCTCATCGCACACGCAATAGCCGAACCGGCCAGTCATTTTGACGTGATAAAGGGCAAGGTCGGCGCTTGCGAGCAGCTCTTGCGCATCGTTTGCATCGGCCGGAAACGCCGCCACGCCGACGCTTGCCCCGACAATCAGGTTCTGACCGTTGATCAGAACGGGTTCGCGCATGACATCGATGATTTTCCCGGCAAGGGCTCCGACGTTTTCGCGGCTGAATGATCCGGGAATCAACAATGCGAATTCGTCGCCGCCAAGCCGCGCGACGAGGCCCTTGTCCTCAACGATGGCTTGCAGGCGCAGCGCGGTTGATTTCAGCACATTGTCGCCAGCCGCATGGCCCAGTTGATCGTTGACCTCTTTGAAACTGTCGAGGTCGATCGAAAAGAGCGTGCAGCCGTCGCCGCCGCGCTCAGTCTCCCGTTGTAGTTCATTCATGAACATGAAGCGGCTGGCCACGCCGGTCAGCGCGTCGATATTCGCCTGACGTTCGATGATCGCCATCGTGGTGATGCGCTCGGTGGCATCCTGGATGGTTCCCTCGATGAAGATCGGATTGCCCTCAATGTCGCGGACAAACCACGCATTTTCCGTGATCCAGAACCTTTCCCTGGTCTTGTGGCGAAAGACTTCCGAGACCAGATCCTTGACCCGGCCTTCATCGCTCATCCGGCGGCGAAACTCGTCGCTTCTGGTCGGGTCCACATACCAGCCGCCATGCTCACCGATGACAGCGCTGATATATTCTTCTTCAGTTTCATAGCCGTTCAACGCCGCCAAGGCCGGGTTGCACCGCACCGGCGTGCCATCGAGCTTGTCGCGATAAATCCCGCAAACTGCGTTCTCGAACAAGCTTCGGTACTCCGCTTCCGCTGAACGGCGCGCATTGCCGGGCGAATGCTCTGAACGCTCCTTCATGAAGCTCGGCAATGTCTGGGCAATGCCGTGCAGCAGTTGATCGACCTCATCATAGGTCGCCGAGACTTTCGAAAACACGTCCTCAAACCCGGCAGAATCACCGCCTTCGTTCATCGATGCTTCAAGCTGGCGTTTCAGCCGCGGGTGCATGCTGCTCATGGCAAAACAGCCGCCGCAGGGGCGGGTTCAGCATGGTGCCAGACTGACATGATGCAACGGCCCAGCATCTTGAGCTCTCCGGAAAGCTTGATGATAGCCGGTTGGCATTTTACAGACCGTTAATCGCAAGCGTTTCCGCTTTTGATGGAATCATCAAAAGCACAGGACAACGCGGCAATTCAATAACGTAGAGCGCATCTGCGTTTCCGTGAAATGCTGATGCGATCTAGGCTCCGATTATCTTGACCGGAGCGTCGAGCGCCCGGCGTACTTCGCCTGGGTGCCGAGATCCTCCTCGATACGGATGAGCTGATTGTATTTGGCGGTCCGGTCGGAGCGGGCGAGCGAACCGGTTTTGATCTGGCCGCAATTGGTGGCGACGGCAAGATCGGCGATGGTCGAGTCCTCGGTCTCGCCGGACCGATGCGACATGACC
>JANNRN010000499.1:0-2855 GCA_031401375.1 Phyllobacteriaceae bacterium
AGCGGCTGACCGGCAACGGCTACCGCGAAGTCGTGCTGTCGGGCGTCGATCTGACATCTTACGGGCCGGACCTTCCCGGCAAGCCGACGCTTGGAAAACTGCTCAAGGCGATTTTGGCAGAGGTTCCGGGCCTTGAGCGGCTGCGCCTTTCCTCGATCGATTCGATCGAGGCGGATGACGATCTGATGGAGATGATCGCCCACGAAAAGCGTCTGATGCCGCATCTGCATTTGTCGCTGCAATCGGGCGACAACATGATCCTGAAGCGCATGAAGCGGCGGCACAAGCGCGAGGACACCATACGGTTCTGCGCGGATGTGCGAAACGTCCGGCCAGACATTGTGTTCGGCGCCGACATGATCGCCGGCTTTCCGACAGAAACGGACGAGATGTTCAAAAACTCGCTGAACATCGTTGCGGAATGCGGGTTGACCAATCTGCACGTATTTCCGTTTTCGCGGCGCGAAGGAACTCCCGCTGCGCGGATGCCACAGCTTGAACGATCAGTGGTCAAGGCGCGGGCGGCGAACTTGCGCGAAGCCGGCGCAGCGTCCTACATGCGCCATCTCGCGTCTGTCACCGGCACCCGGCAAATGGTTCTGGTCGAACGCGAAGGACTTGGCCGCACCGAAGGTTTCACGCTGGTGTCGATCAACGGCGGCGTGTCCGGTTCCATCGTGCCTGTGCATATTTCGGGCCATGACACAACCAAGCTCACCGGCGTCATTGCCGCATCACAGGCGGCATAATGGCTTTCGGCTTCATCAAGAAAATATTCTCGTTCGGCAAGAAAGAAGTCGTCGAGGTTGAACAACCGGCTGAGACGCCGGTTGAGACGCTTGCCCCCGCGCCAGAGCCCGCCGCGCTGGAAATTGCCGTCGAGACGGTTCCCGAAGCGGCAAGAACAGCCCTCGAACCGCATATCCCGGAGCCCGAACAGGTCGAGACAACCGTTGTTGAGCCTGCCGCGGCCGCGCTCGCGCCAAAGCCCGAAAAGCCAAGACCCGCACCGAAAAAACAGGCGCCTGCCCGGAAGGCCGGCGAGCGCGAGGCCCCTGCGGAAGTGCCTGAGGCGGAGATTGCCGGGCCGTTTGCTGATGAAACCATTGAAGCGCCAGCCGCGGTCTTCGCGACACCGCCAGCTGAATCCGCCCTTCATGCCAATATCGATCAGTTATTAGCCGGCGAAACAATTTTCGACGCACCTGATGTTCTGCAACCGGACACTTTCGCCGTCGACACTCAACCTGAAGATCCCTCGAACAAAATCCTGATTGGCGCGACAGAGGAAAACACCTTTGTCCCGGCGCCGGAGCCCGAGGAAAAGCTCTCGTGGTTCGGGCGGCTGACGCGCGGTCTGTCGCGCTCGTCCAAGGAGCTTACATCGTCAGTCACCGGCATCTTCCTCAAGCGCAAGCTCGACGAAGAAACTTTGCAGGAGCTGGAAGACGTGTTGATCCAGGCCGATCTTGGCATGGAAACCGCCTTGCGCATTACCGATGCCTTGTCGTCCGGGCGTTATGGCAAGCAGATTTCCGATGAGGAAGTGCGCGCCATCATGTCGGCGGAAATCGAGAAAGTGCTGACACTGGTCGCCAAGCCTTTGGAGCTTGACCTGTCGCACAAGCCGCATGTCATTCTCGTTGTTGGCGTCAACGGAACCGGCAAGACCACGACCATCGGCAAATTGTCAGCCAAATTGCGTGCGGCCAACCTCAATGTCTGGCTGGCGGCGGGCGATACGTTCCGCGCGGCGGCGATCGAGCAATTGCACATCTGGGGCGAGCGGACCGGCTCGCCGGTTGTCTCGACCAAGATCGGCGCGGATGCGGCGGGGCTTGCCTATGACGCCTATGAAAAAGCCAAAATCGGCGGCGCCGATGTCTTGATCATCGACACGGCGGGCCGGTTGCAGAACCGCACCGAGCTGATGGATGAGCTTGCCAAGATCGTCCGCGTGTTGAACAAGCTTGATCCGGAGGCGCCGCACACGGTGCTGCAGACACTGGATGCGACGACCGGACAGAATGCCTTGTCGCAGGTCGAGATCTTCAAGAACGTCGCGGGTGTCAACGGCCTCGTCATGACCAAGCTTGACGGCACCGCGCGCGGCGGCATTCTCGTTGCCATCGCGGCACGCCATAAACTGCCGGTCTACTTCATCGGCGTTGGCGAGACGGTGGATGACCTTGAACCTTTTTCGGCGAAGGAATTTGCCTCGGCCATTGCGGGAACGGAATGATGGAATTTGAACAGCCGCCCGGCACCAAGGGCAAGCCGGAGATCAACCCGGTCCTGAAGCTCGCGCTCGAGCTTGGTCCCTTGGTCATATTCTTCCTCGCCAACTCGCGCGGCGAATGGCTCGCCGGGAAAATTCCGGCGCTTGGCAGCCTTGGCGGCCCGCTGTTTGTCGCCACATTCGCCTTCATGATTGCAATCGCCGTTTCACTCACTGTCTCCTATGCCATCACCCGGACGCTGCCGGTCATGCCGCTGGTATCGGGCGTGGTCGTCCTGGTTTTCGGCACGTTGACGCTCTGGCTGCAGGACGAGATCTTCATCAAGATGAAGCCGACCATCGTCAATTCCCTGTTCGGGGCGGTGCTGCTTGGCGGCCTCTGGTTCGGCAAGTCGCTGCTGGGCTATGTCTTCGATTCAGCCTTCAAGCTGGATGCCGAGGGCTGGCGCAAACTGACGCTGCGCTGGGGCCTGTTCTTTGTGTTTCTCGCCGTGCTCAACGAAGCTGTCTGGCGCAATTTCTCGACGGATTTCTGGGTGGCCTTCAAGGTCTGGGGCACCATGCCGCTGACGCTGGCGTTCACGATAAGCCAGATGCCGCTGATCATGAAACATGG
>JANNRN010000500.1:0-5662 GCA_031401375.1 Phyllobacteriaceae bacterium
GCACATGATGACGGCAAGATTTCAGGCCGCGGCTCGCCGGTCAAACGCGGCTTTGCGTCCGGCATCATGACAGCCATCGGCGGTCTCGGCCATGCGCTGCCTTATCTGATCCCGCATTTCTGGACGGCGACAAGCCTTGCCGCGATTGTTGTCGTCATCGAATTGTTCGCGATCACGTGGATTCAAAACCGCTACATGGAGACACCGTGGCTAAGGGCCGCAACGCAGGTGTTGCTCGGCGGCGCCCTGGTGCTTGCGGCGGGCGTGCTCATTGGAAATGCCTGAACGATTTGGGGCGCGGTGAAGCGCCCCAAACTTGTGTCCTTCGATGTAATGCTCATGGATAAACACACTTACCCTGAACCGGCTGGCCTTCCGGGCCCGGGCTTCCGGTTTCTGTCCATTTGCCCTTGCCGTCGCAATACGCAATCATCAAGTTACACGAAGCTGCATTGTTGCAGGTCTCGGTGTGTCCCTGGCTCTGCCCGCCACCCTGATTGGCTTTGAAGCCGAGCGCATGCTGTTTGGGCGCGGATTTCAAGCCTCCAGCTTGGGAGGTTGCGGCAAAGGACGATAGGGCAACGACCGAGATTACAGCGATTGTTGCGAGATTGTGGAAGAGTTTCATGATCTTGGCTCCATTGTTGGCCTTCGTTTGAGCAATGCGGCCTCAGCCGCTCACAATGGGTAAGTGCCCTGATCGAATGGAAAGGTTCATGTGAAACACATTTTTTGAACGGCTGGACGGCGCGTTCACCGCCGATTCACCTTTTTCCGCTAAAGTTCGCGTCAATCGGAAGGGACATCCGAGTTACGGGGACGTGGGACTATGATATTGTTGAAGCGTATGCGTGAATTTGCGTGGGCCGCGAAGGAACTTGTCGCGCCTTCTTATCATCCTGAAATGCACTATATGCGCGGCCCCGGGCCGGCTTGTGCACGCAAGGCCGGTCAGAATCCGGGTTTTGCCGCAGGTTGAGTTCAGGCCTCCAGCCCGTCGAACAGCGCCGTCGACAGATAGCGCTCGGCGAAAGACGGGATGATGACGACGATATTCTTGCCCTTGCTTTCGGGCCGCAAGCCTACCTTGACGGCTGCGGTCAGCGCAGCGCCTGACGAAATTCCCACTGGCACGCCTTCAATCCTTGCCACGAGCCGTGCGTTCTCAAACGCATCCTCGTTGGAAACCTGCACGACTTCGTCATAGATTTTGGTGTCGAGTATGGCCGGGGCAAAGCCGGCGCCAATCCCTTGAATCTTGTGCGGTCCCGGCGCACCGCCAGACAGGACCGGAGAAGCCTCCGGTTCCACCGCCACTATGAGAACACCTGGCTTGCGCGACTTGAGCACCTGACCGACGCCGGTGATGGTGCCGCCTGTGCCAATGCCCGAGATGAAAATGTCCACTTCGCCATTGGTGTCGTTCCAGATTTCCTCAGCCGTCGTGCGGCGGTGAACCTCCGGATTGGCGGGGTTCTCGAATTGCTGCGGGATGACGGCGTCGCTGATTTCAGCCGCCAGTTCCGAAGCGCGCGCGATCGCGCCTTTCATGCCCTTCGGCCCTTCGGTCAGCACCAATTCGGCGCCCATCAGTTTCAGCATCTTGCGCCGCTCGATCGACATGGTCTCCGGCATCGTCAGGATCAGCCGGTAACCCTTGGCAGCGGCGGCAAAGGCCAGAGCAATGCCGGTATTGCCGGACGTTGGCTCGATCAACACTGTCTTGCCGGGCGTGATCTTGCCCTGCTTTTCCAGACTCTCGATCATGGCAACGCCAATCCGGTCCTTCACGGAGGCAATCGGGTTGAAGAACTCAAGTTTGGCGAGAATGTTGGCGTTCACACCCTTTGCCTTGGCAAACTTGTCGAGCCTGACCAGCGGCGTATCTCCGATGGTCTCGGTGATGGAGCCATAGATGCGTCCGCGGCCTGGTTTGTGGGTTTGGCTCATGATTGATCTCCCGGGATGTTGTGCCAAGTCTATACGGATGACTGGAAAAAACGAGGCCCGGCTGCAGGTTTCTGCGCAGATTGTTGGAATTTCGTTTCACAGTGCCGCACCACGCCGGATTGGATTTCCTCAGGCGCGCGCCGCGATGGCAACGGCGGCGCCACCGAGAAAGCAAGATGCCGTGCGGCTGATGCGCTTCAATGCGCGCGGGGTCTGCAGAAGGGCGCGCGTGCGCGTTGCGAGCGCCAAATAGGGCAGGAGAACGGCGAGCAGGATAAGGCAGGTGAGCATGACAAGTATGGCGTAATCCTTGAACGTCACTGCGGCCAAATCGACAATAGCGGGCAAAAGGGCGAGATAGAACACCATGACTTTCGGATTGCCCAATGTCACCATCAAGCCGGAAAGGAAGGAAGCAACCGCACCTTCCGCCTTGCGCGCCTCGACCTTTTCAATACCCACACCAGCGGTCCAGAACCGGTAAGCCAGATAAGCAAGGTAGGCAGCTCCGGCATATTTGAATGCCAGGAATACAAGACCAAATGTTTGCGCAATGTAGGCAAGGCCGAGCACGGCGGCGGTAAGGTACACAAGATCACCCAGCGCAATGCCGATGGCCATGGGTAGTGTTGCGCGAAATCCCGAGCCCAATCCCCGCGCGACCAAGGCGACAATGCCGGGTCCGGGCACGGCAGCGGCGACAGCAAGCGCTGCGGAGTAGGCGAGAAACCCGGTAATTGTCATGCTGCAACATCCCTTTTTGTTTCCACATTGCCACGAAACCTTGTTTCGCAAAAGCCTGCGGCGCCAAGCCAGAGTCAATTTCTTGAAATGTGCTCCAGGATATTGAGTTGTCGCATTGTCCTTTGCTTCTGACGATTCCATCAAAAGCGGAAATGCTCAGCGCACCAAAAAACCACCGCCGAGCGGATCGTCTTCTTCAACGGCAAAACTCGCCTCGCCGCTGTAATGCGCCCGGCCGGATACGCGCGCAGTAACGGCTGCAAGGTTTGCGTAAGTTGTGACTGACGCAATGCTGCCCTTGAACTGCGATCCGGTTATGCTTTCGAAGACATGCTCTTCGCCCAGTGCCGTTTGGCCTTTCGCATGCATTGCCGCCAGGCGCGCGGTGACGCCCGATCCGGTTGGGGAACGATCCACTTCCCGGTCGGCAAAGACGCAGACATTTTTTGTCGGCGCGTCCCTGCCATCGCCGCCATCCGTGATGATTGTGCCGTAGAGAAAAGCCAGATCATCAAATTCGGGATGCGTCAGCGGGATTGATTTGGCCGCTTGCGTCAACGCATCCGCCGCATTGACAAATTCGCGTGCCGGCGAAACCCCGAATTCGAGACCGAACTGCGCCGCATCAATCAGGCAATAAAAGGCGCCGCCGTAGGCGATGTCAAACGTGACCGGCCCAAAGTCGCCGAGGTCGAGTTCCACATCACGGGCGAAGAGAAAGGATGGCACACTTTCGAAGGAAACTTGCCCGGTCTTGCCGCCGCTGACTTCGACATCGGCAACAACCATGCCGCAGGGACATTCGATATTGATGCGCGTCACCGGTTCTTTGGCTGTTACCAGGCCCTTGTCCACAGCATAACGGCCAAGCGCGATAATGGCGTGGCCGCACATGGTGGAATAGCCTTCATTGTGCATGAACAGCACAGCGAGGTCGGCGCCTGGCAGGTCCGGCTCAACCAGCAGGGCGCCATACATTTCATAGTGCCCGCGCGGTTCGAACATCAGGATTTTACGCAGGTGATCCAGGTTATTACGCACATGCGCGCGCTTCTCGAGGATCGTGCCCTTTGGCAGCGGTGGATAGCCGGAGGTGATGATCCGGAGCGGCTCGCCGCCGGTATGCATGTCTGTGACGGTTAGCTTGTTCATGTCGTCCCCGTTGACCCGAACCCGCCCTCGCCGCGCGTGGTTTCGCCAAGTTGCAGGACTTCATCAATCTCAACGCGCGTGACCGGTGCAATCACAATTTGCGCAATGCGCATGCCGCGGGTGACAGTGAATGGCTCCGCGCCGAGATTGGCGAGGATCACCTTGATCTCGCCGCGATAGTCACAGTCAATCGTGCCGGGCGAGTTGAGGCAGGTGACGCCGTGTTTGAGGGCGAGGCCGGAGCGCGGGCGGATTTGGCCCTCGTGGCCTTGGGGGATTTCAAGGATCATGCCGGTCGGGATCGCGGCTCGTTCGCCGGGCCGCAAGACCAGCGCATCGGTGACGGCGGCGCGCAGATCCATGCCCGCCGCGCCGACGCTCTCATAGGAAGGCAAGGCAAGGCCATCGGCGTGGGGCAGGCGAAGGATGCGAAGGACAGGGGGCATGGGCATGCTTCTAGCCGAGCTGATGTAATCTTCAAGCCAGCAGGATAATCTCATTCACTTGGCCCGCTAATGCTGCCAATTGCCATGTCTAGCGTCAAGGCGGCCACGCCCCGGCGAGATTTTGGAGGCCTTGACCAAGACCTGGCCGTGTCTTTTTGCCGCAATTTGACCTCGCCAATTAATCCAAGACGAGAAATGCACTCTCTGGGTCATCAAGAAAGCTCCGAATCTCCGATGAGTTTCGCTTCACGCAATCTGCCAAATAACTGCTTGAACAATTTCCCAAGCGGAGCCACACGGCCTTGGGCGGCGCACCGTATAGAAAACTCAGTTGTCGAAAGTCGGCATCCTTTGAAACAATACAAAAGTCATTCCTGCGCGCAAAATCCCAAACCTCCCTGTCGGAAGCGGTTGAAAGCCCCTGTTCGTCAACATGACTTGAGCCTGAAAACTCGTCCTTGATGAGCGCAAGTATCCGCCAGGAGATATTCTGATCAAACAAAAGCTTTGCGCTCAAGCGGCACCAAGCAAGCGGCGTTCTCGATCAGCGGCAAATGCCAAACAGGCTCTGATATCGTCCACCGTCAGATTAGGAAAATCGTTCACAATTTCCAGCTCGCTCATGCCTGCCGCCAGATAGTCCAAGACATCATAAACTGTGATGCGCGTGTTGCGGATGCAGGGCTTTCCAGACCGCTTGGCTGGGTCAATTGTGATGAGCTTATTGTATTCCATGACGCATTTTCATCCAAAGCGGTCAAATGGTCAAGTTGGCCGGATTGCCGCCAATCGACATCACCACCTGCTCCTGATAAACCCCGCGCAAATTCAGACCCACATTGGACTTACCCATGACCAACTCGCTCCGGGAGGAAGTCTCCCGCCGCCGCACCTTTGCCATTATCGCGCATCCGGATGCGGGCAAAACGACGCTCACCGAAAAGCTCTTACTGTTCGGCGGCGCCATCCAGCTTGCCGGTGAGGTCAAGGCCAAGAAGGACCGGATCAACACGCGCTCCGACTGGATGGCGATCGAGCGCGAGCGCGGCATTTCGGTGGTCACTTCGGTGATGACGTTTGAATATGAGGACGCGATTTTCAACCTCCTCGATACGCCCGGCCATGAGGATTTTGCCGACGATACCTACCGTACGCTCTCGGCGGTCGACAGCGCCGTCATGGTCATTGACGGGGCCAAGGGCATTGAGCCGCGCACGTTGAAACTCTTCGAAGTCTGCCGCATGCGCGACATTCCCATTGTCACCTTCATCAACAAGATGGACCGCGAGGCGCGTGATCCGTTCGATATTCTGGACGAGATCGAGCAGAAACTGGCGCTGGACACCGCGCCGGTCAACTGGCCGATCGGC
>JANNRN010000501.1:0-1551 GCA_031401375.1 Phyllobacteriaceae bacterium
CATCATCGGGTCGACCGCTCCGCGCTGGGCGATCCAGAGCATCGCCGCAACACCTGCCAGTGCACCCGAAACAGCGAAGGCCAAGGCCACGACATGATTGGCCCTTATGCCCATCAGCCTCAACACCTCGAAATCCTGTGAAGCGGCGCGCATGGCTGTGCCCAGCGTGGTGCGCGCGAGAAAACGGTTCAGGACGACGAGCGAAACGGCGGTTGTGACAATTGAAATAAGCGGAATGGCGCCGACTGTCGCAAAGCCCAAATCCACGGCGCGCGAAAGGCTTTCAGGAAGTGCGATGGGAAGAGGGCGCGCCGAGATGCCGTTCTGAAGCAGGATCCTGATGATGATGCCGACCGCAAAGCTTGTGATCATCAGCATTGTGACATCTGCGCCGCGCATGGGCCGGAAGGCCGCACGTTCGGTAAACATCGCGATACCAACGGCAATGGCGATGCCGCACAACATGGCAACTGGCAGTCCGACGCCTGCGAACAACCCGGCAAACAGACCGTAACCGGCGACGGTCATCAGTTCGCCATGGGCAAAATTGATGAGGCCAACAATGGAAAAGACCACGGCCAGGCCCAGTGCCAGCAGCGCGTAAATGCCGCCCAGACTTATCGCATTGATGAGCTGCTGAAAAAACTGATCCATTACCGCTTTCCTATGCCGCCAGATAGGCCTGCCGAACCAGATCGCTTTGGGCGAGTTCCCGGGCAGGGCCAGACATGATGATTTCTCCCATCTGGATCACGTAACCCCGGTGCGCGATATCAAGCGCCTGCACCGCGTTTTGTTCAACCAGAAGAATTGAAATGCCGGAGGTGTTCAGCTCCACCAAGAGATCGAAAACCTGCGCAATGATTTGCGGGGCAAGGCCGAGCGACGGCTCATCGAGCAGAAGCAGTTTCGGCCGGGACATGAGCGCGCGTGCGATCGCCAGCATTTGCTGCTCGCCGCCGGACATGAGACCGGCCTTTTGCTGGAACCGTTCCTTGAGGATCGGGAAACGTTGCAGTTGCTCTTCAAGCAGGGTTTTCTCCGCTGCCTTGTCAAGATGGACCGCTGCGCCGAGGTGAAGGTTCTCGGCGATGGTAAGGTCAGGAAATACCCTTCGGCCCTCTGGGACGAGGGCAATTCCTGCCCGCACGATATCCTCGGTCGCCATGCCCAAGATGGGCCGTCCCAGAAAACTGATCTGACCCACTGACGGAACCAGACCCACCAGCGCGTTCAGTGACGAGCTCTTGCCGGCGCCATTGAGCCCGAGCAGGGCGACAATCTCGCCCCGCTCGACCTCTAGGTCAATTCCGCGCACCGCCGGAATGTCGCCATAGCGAACCGACATGCCTTTGACTGAAAGAAGGTGTTGGTTCATCTCACGGCGCCGGAATGTCAGCCAGAGCAGCTGTTTCAACCTTGATGAGGCTGCGCTTGCCATCGCGGATTTCGGTCAAGGCGGTTTCACGCATCGGCATGCCGTTGGTGCCGGCATAGGTGATGGTTCCGGTCAGGCCGGGAAAGTCCTTGATCGCGGCGACGGCGTTGCGG
>JANNRN010000502.1:0-1552 GCA_031401375.1 Phyllobacteriaceae bacterium
ATGTCGACCGCCTGCATGATTCAGGCGGCAATCTCCTCGTCACGCCGAATGTCGATGGTGAAGTGCTGGCCCGTGCCGCCCATCACGGCATGGTGACGATGCCAGGCGTGTTTTCGCCGACCGAGGCTTTGGCGGCAATCAGGTTTGGGGCCTCGGCGTTGAAATTCTTTCCGGCGAGCGTGATCGGTCCCGCCGGCATCTCCGCCATCAAGGCCATACTTCCGCCAGACTGCGTGGTTGGCGCGGTCGGCGGGGTTTCTGAGAAAAATTTTGCCAACTATATGAATATCGGCGTGCGCACATTTGGCCTTGGCTCCAGCCTGTATAAGCCCGGCTACACCGCCGCTCAGGTTTCCGAGCGTGCAGCGGTCTCAATTCGGGCCTATGACGAGGCCGTCTCGACATGACGGATCAAACATCCGCCCGCATACTCGACAGTCACGCTTGCCGCCTGGGCGAGGGACCGTCCTATGAGCAAGAGAACGATACGCTGTTCTGGTTCGACATTCTTGAAAGCAGGCTGTTTGAACACCGCTTTGGCGCCGGACACACGCTAATCCACCAATTGCCTTTCATGGGCAGCGCCCTGTTTTCGGTCGACGATGCGCGTCAACTGATCCTTGGCGATACCGGTTTTCACGTGCGCGAGCGCGCGACAGGCGTTCTGACACCGCACACGCCCGTTGAGGCGGATAATCCCGCCACACGTTCCAATGACGCGCGGTCTCATGTCTGCGGCGCCATCTGGTTCGGCACCATGGGACGCGACGAACAGAAAGGCGCCGGCGCCATCTATCATTTTCATCGCGGCAAAGTGCGGCTGCTTTATCCGAACATCACCGGTCCGAACTCCATTTGCTTCTCGCCGGACGGCGCGACTGCGTATTTTACCGACACCGTGACGCAAAAGCTTATGCGTGTCGCCATCGATCCGCTGACGGCGCTGCCCGCGGGCGAGCCGGAACTTTTCTTTCAGAATACCGGGGAAGGATGGATCGACGGATCGGTCTGTGATGCAGAAGGCAACATATGGAATGCGCGCTGGGGTGCGGGCGCTGTGGCTTGTCATGCCCCTGATGGCAGCGTGATCGCAACCATTCAGGTCGAGGGATCGCCGCAGACCTCGTGCCCAGCATTTGTTGGACCATCATACGACAGGCTTGCTATTACCTCGGCCTTCAAACAGCTTAGCCCCGCTGCCCTTGCCACAGCACCGCATGCAGGCAAAACCTTTGTCGCCGGCATTCGCGTCAAGGGAAGACCGGAACCCCGGGTGCAGATTTGAGGCGTGATCGATGACCACCAAACAGGAACTGGGTGTTTGCTACTATCCCGAACACTGGCAGCGCGCCCAATGGGAATCCGATGCCAGATTGATGCGAGAAGCAGGCATTTCCTTTGTGCGCATTGGCGAGTTTGCCTGGAGCAGGCTGGAGCCCGATCCGGGCCGTTATGAATTCGAATGGCTGCAGGACGCCATCGACACCTTGCATGCGCAAGGTCTGAAAATCGTCCTCGGCACGCCGACGGCAACGCCGCCGAAATGGCTGGT
>JANNRN010000503.1:0-1832 GCA_031401375.1 Phyllobacteriaceae bacterium
GCATTCGCTCGCTTTTGAAGTCAGCGTCAACCGCAAGACCGATCCGCTGTCCGGTGCAATCGACGTTGTTGTCTATGCCGAATTCAAGGACGATGCGGCTTTGCAGGCTTACCGCAATCATCCCGTCTACAAAGAGACGACAGCCTTGGTAAAACCGATGCGGGAAGTGCGGTTTTCAGCGGATGTTGTGGCGAAGGCGTGATCCTGCTCCCAGGCTAAGTGTCTGTCCCATCATTCAATCTCGCGGCCATCTGATGCGGTTTTCTTCCGCTTCCGGTGCTCACGAACTTAAGTTCGCTCCGCTCCGGTGCTCACAAAACCACACCATCTGACTCTCGACATCGAATTCTTGAACAGACACTAAGCTTTGCGCACCCAAACCTTGCTGTCATGAAAGGCTGCGCCGCCATTGGGCGCCACCGCATCGGCGCCGGTGAGCGTATTGATGCCCTCACCGCCGGCGAACGCCGCGTTCGGCCACAGGCCTTCCGAGATCACCACGCCGCGCTGCACGCCGTCGAAAAACTCTGCGTGCAGAGTGACTTGGCCGCGTTCATTGCCTATTTGAATCAGGTCGCCATCGGCGATTGCGTAAAGCGCGGCATCGGCCGGGTGGATTTTCAAGCTCGGGCGGATTTCGCGGGCAACAGAGCCCGGCGTTTGCTGAAACGACGAGTTCAAGAAGTTGCGCGCCGGCGATGTCGCCAGCCGGAACGGGTGCACGGCGTCGGAACTTTCAATGACGTCAAAATGGTCCGGGAACTCAGGCAGGTCCTGATGCGGGCCTTGCGGGCCCATCGATCTGGGCGGTTTGTTGGGTGAAGGTCCGCCCGTCCAGTTGGCGCGAAAGCGGAACTTCTTGTCCGGCCAGCCAAATCCGTTGAGATGATGCGAGGTCTCGAAGTCCGGCTGCAGGTCAACCCAGCGCTTTTGCTCAAGCTCGTTCCACGAGAGCCCGCGGCCTTTCGAAAGCATGGTGTCAATGAGCTGGCGTTCGGTCTTGCCAAAGCCAGGCAGATGCGAAACGCCGAGCCGCTTGGCGAGTTCCTCGATGACAAAATGGTTGGGGCGCGGGCCGTCCGGCGGATCGATGAGCTTTGGCCCGAGCGAGATGTGCTGATGGCCGCCGCCCTTATAGATGTCGTCATGTTCAAGAAACATGGTGGCGGGCAGAACCATGTCGGCGAGCATGGCTGTGTCGGTCATGAATTGCTCATGCACCAATGTGAACAGATCTTCGCGTTTGAACCCTTCGCGGATCAACCTTTGTTCGGGCGCGACATTCATCGGATTGGTGTTCTGGATCAGCATGGCGGTAACCGGTGGACCGCCATAAAGCGCGTCCTTGTCACCGGTCAGAACCCGTCCGATTTTCGACTGGTCAAGCGAGCGGATCGCCGGATCGGCCATGGCCGTTCCCTCAAGCTCTGTCGTGTTGAGTTTGAGGATTCCTGAATTGGAGTGGAAAGCGCCGCCGCCCTCATATTGCCAATGGCCGCAAACCGCTGGAATGCAGAGCGCCGCATGCATGTTCGAGGCGCCGTTGCGCTGGCGCGAAAATCCATAGCCAAGCCGGAAAAATGTGCGTTTGGTTGTGCCAACAAGATGGGCGAACCCGGTGATTTCGTCCACGGACAGTCCGGTGATCGACGCCGCCCATTCCGGCGTCTTCGCCTGAAGATGCTTTTCGAGCCCAACCGGATCGTCGGTGTGTTTTGCAAGGTAGCTCCGGTCAGCGTACCCATCGCGAAACAAGACATGCATGACCGCAGCGGCCAGGGCGCCATCGGTTCCAGGCTTGAGGATAAGCGCCATATCCGCCTGTTCGACGG
>JANNRN010000504.1:0-1980 GCA_031401375.1 Phyllobacteriaceae bacterium
GTCGGATTGGGGTCCGGTACGTTTGATACGCCGAGCGGGCCATCGGCGCCATGCCAGCTGCCCGACAGGATCGTATTGCCTTCCGAGCGCAGGAAATATTTCTGGATGTCCTTGAACCCCCAGCCTTGCGCGCCCTCTTCGACCCAGCGGTCATAGTCGGACGGATGGCCGCGGGTGAAAATCTCGGCATTGATCGACGACCCGCCGCCCAGCACCTTGGCCTGCGCATAGGGAATCTCGCGGTTGTTGGCATGGCGCTGGGGAGCTGTGGTCAGCCCCCAGGTCATCGGCCCCGTGGTCATCCTGGCAAATCCCACCGGCATATGGATCAACGGGTTGGAATCCCGGCCTCCCGCCTCGATCAGACAGACGCGCACATCGGGATTTTCGCTCAGCCGCGCCGCCAGCACACAGCCCGCCGAGCCGCCGCCCACAATGACATAATCGAAACCCTTCGCCATCATTTGATCCAGTGTGAGCGTTTGCCGATCTCAATATGCACGGATTTCACCTGCGTGTATTCCTCGACGCCGTACATTCCTGCCTCGCGGCCCCAGCCCGACTGCTTGAACCCGCCCAACGGCATTTCCGGCCCGCCCGCCATGATGCAGTTCACCCAGAAGCGGCCCGCGCGCACACGGCGCGTCACGGTCAGCGCCTTGTCGATGTTCTTGGTCCACAGGCTGGCGGCCAGCCCGTAGACAGTGTCATTGGCCAAGGCGATTGCCTCTTCCACCGTGTCAAAATGCATCGAGCACAAGACGGGGCCAAAGATCTCATCCCTGCCAACCGACATTGCCGGGGTGACGCCGGAGAAAAGCGTCGGCGCAATATACTGGCCGCGTCCGAGGTCAACAGCCTTGCCGCCGGTCAGGAGTTTTGCGCCTTCCGCCTGGCCTTTGGCGATATAGCCCATGATGACGTCATTTTGCGCGCTTGTCGTGATGGCGCCGACCTGCGTGTCCTCATCCAGGGGATCGCCCACCCGGATTTTCGACATCTTGGCCGCCAGCAGCGCTTCGAACTTGGCGGCAACCGAACGTTCCACAATCAGGCGGCTCGAAGAGACGCAGCACTGCCCGGTGTTGAAGCTGATGCCGAAGGCTGCGCCATCGGCGGCATCCTCAAGGTCGCTGTCGGCAAAGACGATGATCGGGTTCTTGCCGCCAAGCTCCAACCCGAGCTTCTTGAAATTGCTGTCGGCGGCCGCATGAACGCACGACCGGCCAACGGCGGTGGAGCCGGTGAAGGACAGCATGTCCACATCGGGATGCTCGGTCAGAGCCTGCCCGATGCTGCGGCCCGATCCGGTGACGACGTTGTAGGCCCCGTCCGGCAGTCCGGCCCCGGCCAGCACTTCCGCCAGGATCAACGTGGTGGCGCTGGTCACTTCCGACGGCTTCACCACCATTGTGCAGCCGGAGGCCAGAATGAACGGCACCCGCTCGCACAGGATCAGGAACGGGAAGTTCCACGGCGTGATCAGCCCCACCACGCCGATGGGTTCACGCAAAACCATGCCAAGGAGACCGTCGCCAAGCGAGTTGAAACTGTCACCGTGCAGCATGCGCGCCGCCCCGGCTCCCACTTCGAAACAGGCAATGCAATGGTCGATCTCGCCGCGCGCCTGGGAGATCGGCTTGCCGTTCTCGAGCACTTCCCAGTAGGCGATCTCGTCGCGCCTTTGGCGAAGGATCCCGGCGGCCTTCAGGAGCACCGACCCGCGCGCCGCGCCGGAAAGCCCGGCCCAGCGGCGATCTTCAAAAGCCCGCCGCGCCGCATCCACAGCCGCGTTCAGATCCTCCACGGTGCATTTGGGAATACGCGTCACCGGAACATCATGCCCCGGCGAGGCCCGTTCGAAAAACTCACGCCCGCCACGCCATTTGCCATCGACATAAAAGCCAAACTCGCGCGGGGCGGAGGGTGGTGAAGAGATTTTGCTGGTCTGGTCCATCAGAAGACTCCCATTTCGATTCC
>JANNRN010000505.1:0-1765 GCA_031401375.1 Phyllobacteriaceae bacterium
TGAGATCACATCATTGTCAATGACGATCTCGTGCATCGTTTGGCCGCTTGAATGACCACCGAGCGCGATATGACTTCCCACAACTCGCTCAGTCAAACTGATGAGCAAAGAGAGTGCGGCAAGGCCGGCGAACACCAGAAAGAGCCGGCGGGCGTACTGGTAGCCGACGGCTTGGTGGCTCGTTTCCACCTCGACACTCATACCTGCCTCCCGTTTGTCGAAGCCGTGCGAATTACGCGCCCAAGAGCGGCACGGAAATTGCTCCGCCTCATCACCCTCTTGTCAGGGAATTATGGTTAAGGACGAGTAAATGCAGCTTTGGGTATTGTTGACTTACGCCTATCTTGTGGGGTCGGCGTTTGCCGGGTGCGCTGGAAGTGTTCTTGAAATAAGGTTTCAAGAGCCGGCCGGCTTGAGGCGGCCTTATGTTTCGCCGGACAGGCTTGCTCGATCGCTGAGTTTGACGCTTGCCGCAGGACCTTACCTTCTTCTCGCCGAACTGAAGCTGGCAAGGGAATCGGGGAAAATCAGCCGCGTGAATGCGCTGTGCGGATTGGCCTTCGCGAGCGGATGGACGCTTGCCTCAGGCATTATTTTGGTTGAGCTTATGGCGCTGCTCGCCAAGCTTTTTCACTGACAGCCGGGCAATGGAAAGCACATGCCGATTTACACCCTCGACGACCAAGCGCCCGAGTTCTTCGACCGTGAAAGCAATTTCATTGCAGACAACGCCACCCTCGCGGGCAGGGTGAGAATTGGACCGGACGCCAGCATCTGGTTTGGCGCCGTGCTGCGCGGCGACAATGAATGGATCGAAATTGGGGCCGGAAGCAATGTGCAGGATCTGTGCGTGTTGCACACCGATATGGGTTTTCCTCTGGTCATTGGCGAGAACTGCACGATCGGGCATCGGGCAATCCTGCATGGTTGCCATATCGGCGCGTGTTCATTGATCGGGATGGGTGCGATCCTGCTCAATGGCTCGCGTATCGGACGCAATTCGCTGGTGGGCGCTGGAGCACTCATCACCGAAGGCAAGGAATTTCCCGACAACAGTCTGATCGTCGGCGTGCCGGCCAAGGTTGTCCGCACGCTTGACGCCGAAGCCGTTGAGCGGATCAGGCTGTCTGCCAAAGGCTATGCGGAAAACGGCCGCCGCTTTGCCACGGGGTTGCGCAGGCAGGACCCATAGAATTGTTTGCTGCATGGCCCTGAAAGGTGCGGAGCCAGCCCGGGGACGGGGCTGGCTCCTAAACCTGGTCGTTGGGGACGAGGAGGGTGGGACTCGACCAGGTATTCAAATTCTAGTTGACACTCCCGACCAGTATCTCCCGGCCATCGCTGATGGACACCCATTGGCCGGAATTGCGGACGGACTGACGCTTCAAGAAACGGTAGGTGGTTTTGTCCCAGGGAAGAATTCTGGGCTCGAGATTGTCCAAAACAAAGTCACCCCGGTCGGTTCGCACCGTGAGAACCGCATGTCCGTCGCCATTTTGCTGACGCGCGACCGTGATGAGCAGGGCGTTTACAGGCAGTCCGCGAGCCATCAGTTCCTTGCGTTTGGCGATCACGTAGTCTTCGCAGTCGCCGCGCCGGGCGGGATAGGACCATTTCTCGGACACGCCCCACAGATCCTGGTCGGTGACCGGCTCCACAGTCACGTTGAAGAAGTTGTTGACGTCATCAAGGTCAGACCAGACTTTGCGCGTCAATTGCACTGGCGCCGTGGCGTTTGAATATTGTTTGCACTCAGCCGAATAGG
>JANNRN010000506.1:0-6016 GCA_031401375.1 Phyllobacteriaceae bacterium
GCGCCCTGATAGCGGCGTGCCTGCCGGGCCGCGGACCGCAGTGCCCGATGCAGCTGAAAAACACAGATTGGCAAGAGCAAAGCGCGATCGCGTCAACAATGCCCTCTTGTCCGAACTGGCAAAACGCCCGCAGAGCTATGGGACAGGCAATTTGCCCGAACCGGAGGCTCTTGACGATCCGAATCCCGATTTTTCTTCCCGTCGTGGCGCCGGCGGACAGTTTTCGCCTTCAAAACCGGTAATTGGCGATACGCCTGCCAGGCCCGGACTGCTCGATAAGTTTGACGAGATCGATGCCGCCTTTTCACGCCAGAGCAGCGCGGCACCCGAGCCGCAGGCAAGTTCCGCAGGCGAACGCGAGGACGCAGCCCAGGATTGGCGGCCCCTCATCAATCCGCGTTACATCATTGACGCCATCCGGCAATGGAGGAGCCTGATTGTTGCACTTGGATTGCTCGGCGCTGTCGCGGGCGTTCTGATCGCCATAACCACGCCAAAACTCTATTACGCTTCCGCCGAGATCTCCGTTGACCCGCGTGGGCTCAAAGTGATCGACAATGGTGTGAACCCCGATACTTTCGTCTCCGAGACATTCGCCATTGTTGACAGTCAGGTACGCGTGATGACATCGCCGACTGTACTGGAGCGCGTGGCAAAGGAGCTGAATCTTGCCAGCGATATCGAGTTCAACGGTTCGCTGGAGGAAGGATGGCTGGAATCGCTCACCGCGCTGATTTCACGCCGCGACGCCAAGAGCGATGCGAACCAGGCCGCCGCTGAGTATCTCGCCGACCACATCTTCGCTGAACGCGGAGCGAAAACCTATGTCATCATTGTGACCGCAGCGTCGGAGGATCCCGGCAAGGCGGCGCTCATCGCCAACAAGTTGGTCGAGGTTTACCTGTCCGAACAGCGATTGCAGCAATCAGAAACGGTCAAGCAGACGACCGACGATTTGACCAATCGCCTGGCGGATCTGAAGTCAAAAGTGGAGGCTTCCGAGCAAAAGGTCGAGGCGTACAAGGCGCAGAACGATCTGATCGGCGCTGAAGGCCGCATGATCGACGACGAGGCGATCCTCAGGATCAACGACCAGCTCGCCGCCGCGCGCGGCCAGACAATCGCCCTTAATGCCAGAGCTAAATCCATTCGGACCCTCACAGCGGAAACTGTTGTAAACGGCGGGATTCCGGAAGAATTGAACTCCCCTGTCCTGACCGCATTGCGCGGCCAGCACTCGATCGCCAAGCAAAAGCGCGACGGGTTGGCGACAAAGCTCGGACCCCGGCATCCTGAGCGCATCCAGGCGGAAAGCGAATTGGAAAGCCTGCGCTCCAGCATCGTCTCCGAATTGCGCCGCGTCTCAAGTTCCATGCAAACCGACTTGAAACGGGCGATCCAGACCGAGCAGGACCTTGCCGCACGGCTTGCCGAGCTCAAGGCAAGACAGGGCAACATGGGTGAGGACCTCGTCAAGCTGCGCGAACTGCAGCGCGAGGTCGATGCCAACCGGTCCGTCTATGAGGCATTCCTTTTGCGCGCACGGCAAACGGGGGAGCAGGTGAACCTGAACACGTCGAACATCAAGATCATCGCCTCGGCGCGGCCACCCCGCGAGCCGGTCGGAACCTCGCGGAAACTGATTGCGATTGCTGGCCTTGCCGGCGGGCTGGCGCTTGGCTTTGCGCTGGCTATTGCCAAGGGAATCGTCGATTCACTGCGCAGTCAAGCGGGCCCGGATGCTCCGCGCAAAACACAAAAGTTGCAACCCGAACTGCCTCCCGCTGGCGGGGGCATGTTCAAACCCCGAACCAGACCGGCCATGCCCGGCGCCGGTCGTCTCTCAGCGCCGCCGTCGGCAGCGACGGCAATGATGGCGCCGCAAGGCGCTCAGGCCGGTGCCCCGGCGCAGGATTGGGTGGCCCAGCCTGTTGCACCAATACAAGCACCGGCGCCGCAACTAGTTGCCGCTCCGCCCTATCCTGCGATCTTGCCTCAGCCGGTTCAATACTGGGCCTCCCAGCCATCGCATGCGCATCCGCACGCGTTGATCCCGCCGGGACCTCTTGTCTATCCGCAGCACGCGGCTCCACCTCAGCCCGCATTCGTTCCGTATGTGCAATTGTCCCAACCGTGGATGCAGCCTGTCCCGCAACCCCCAGTGCAGCAGCCTGTTCAGGTGCAGATGCCAGTCTATGCCGCTGATCCGCCCTACGTTCAGCCAGCTCCCGCTCCGATCGCCGCAGTCCGTCCCACCAGCGCTTACGGCGGCAATCCGCAGGTGGCTGAAATTCGCGCCAGTATCAACGAAGTGCGCGAGGCGTTAACCGATTACGCCCGCCGCCGCCGCATGTGACGAAGGCTGCTGCAGGCTGCTTTGCCGGGTGCATCGAACGGCGGATGCATCGGAAATAGGGCAATGCGCGACGCATTGGTGCAACCACGCTTTCACCCCCTGCACTAGTTTCACCGCGCAAACCGGGAGCGTTTTCATGACCACGATCATCGACGGCAAAGCCGTAGCGGAGGAAGTTGTTGCCAAGGTGAAGGCAGCCGCCGCACGGCTGAATGCCGAGACAGGCATTGTGCCGGGCATCGCCGTTGTCATCGTCGGCGAAGATCCGGCAAGCCAGGTTTATGTCTCTTCAAAGGGCAAGAAGGCCAAGGAATGCGGATTTCATTCCGTCCAGCATTCTTTGGCGGCAACGACTTCCGAAGAAGATGTGCTGGCCCTTGTGCGCAAACTCAATGCCGATCCTCAAATCCACGGCATTCTTGTCCAGCTGCCGCTGCCCGATCATATTGACACCGGCAAGATCATTCAGACCATCGCCCCCGAAAAGGATGTTGACGGATTTCATTTCATCAATGTCGGCAAGCTCGGGGCAGGGGAGTTGGACAGCGCTTTCGTGCCGTGCACACCTGCCGGTTCCATGCTGATGATCAGCAAGATTCATGGCAAGGATCTTTCCGGCCTCAATGCCGTTGTGGTTGGCCGCTCCAATATCGTCGGAAAACCGATGGCGAGCCTGCTTCTGGCGGCAAACGCGACCGTGACGATTGCCCACAGCAGGACAAGGGACCTTCCCGGAGTGTGCCGGAACGCCGATATCCTTGTCGCCGCCGTCGGACGTCCCGAAATGATCAAAGGCGAGTGGATCAAGCCGGGTGCAACGGTGATCGATGTTGGGATCAATCGCGTCCCCTCTCCGGAAAAAGGCGAGGGCAAGAGCCGGTTGACCGGCGATGTCGAGTATGGCGGGGCGGCGGCGGTGGCCGGTGCGATAACGCCGGTTCCAGGCGGGGTAGGGCCGATGACCATTGCCATGCTCATGGCAAACACGGTGGTTTCCGCGTATCGGGCAGCAGGACGGATTCCGCCGGCTTTTTAAGAAAACGCGTCGAATCCCCACTTGCTTTGGCATGCCTTTCAACTACGAAAGGCCGATGTCGCCAAATGAGTCCAAACACCGTCTGTTCACGTTCCTGCTGACGGAACGATTTGGCATGTTTTCTCTTGCCGCCGCGATCGACTGCATGCGGTCTGCCAATCGCCTGAGCGGCAATGACCTCTATTCATGGAAGACTGTGTCGGTCAGCGGCGGGCCCGTCACTGCCTCGAACGGGATGCACATCAATGTGGATCACTCGCTGATCGACATGCCGCCGGCGGACATCCTGTTCGTCTGCTGCGCATTCAACACAGATGTTCCCGACAAACCGAAAATCCTCGCCGCCTTGCGTGCTGCCGGGCGAAGGGGCGCAGCGCTCGGGGGATTTGTGACAGGCAGCGAGTTGCTGGCGGAAGCCGGTCTGATGAATGGCTACCGTTGCACGATCCACTGGGAAAACCGCGCGGCTTTTCGTGAGAAGTACCCCGACATCGAATGCACCGGCAACATTTTCGAAATCGACCGGAAGCGCTATTCTTGCGCCGGCGGAACAACGGCGATCGACCTGATGCTGGAAATCATCAGGGGAGACCTCGGACAGGCGCTTGCTGCAGAGGTTGCCAACCAGTTTCAGCACGAGCGCATTCGTCCAGCTACCGACCGCCAGCGTATCGGCCGCGAGCGCGACCTTTCCGGCAAGTCGGAGAAGTTGCGAAAGGTTGTCGAGTTTATGGCCGATCATTTGGAAGACCCGCTGACCGCCGTGCAGCTTGCCAATTCCGTCAAGCTTTCGGTCCGTCAGGTGGAGCGGCTCTTTTTGCGTCATCTGGGCATGACCCCCGGCTCCTATTACATGAGCCTGAGGCTTGAGCGCGCCCGCGAACTTTTGCGCCAGACCAACGCGCCGATTCTCGATGTGGCTTTGCAGACCGGTTTTGGCTCCCACTCTTATTTTGCCCAGAGCTACCGGCTCCAGTTTCAGCGGTCACCGTCAGAGGAAAGACGCTCGACCTATTAAATTCTGAACCGGTTCTTCGAGCAAGGCATCGCGGCGGAACCGTCACAGTTTGAACGTCCGCCTTGCGCCCGAAGCGGCCAGTCGCTTGCGCTTCAAATTTCAGTCTTGGCGCTTTGCTTCGACATGCCGCGCGAAATTGTTCAGGATTGCCTGCCAACCTTGCCGTTGCATCTCTTCAGAATTTGCACTCTCGGCATCAAACGTTTCGCGAACCATGACGCCATCGGGCTCTTCAATGAACTCGACACGCATGGTCCGGCCGCCAAATGACGCTTCGATCAACCTCGGTGCCTCGATCCTTGTATACTCACCTGCGAAATCGAAGCCCACGCTGCCATCTTTCGCCTCCATGCGTGACGAGAATTGACCTCCTGTCCGAAGGTCGACTGTCGCAGCGGTAGTATGCCAATCCTCAGACGCGGAGTTCCATTTCTTGATATCGTCTGGCGTTGTCCAGCTCTCCCAAACGTCTTTGATTGGCGCGTTTACTTTGGTCTCAACGGTAATTTTCATTGGCGTGTTCTCCCGGGTAACCCCGGAAAGTGGCTTGATTTTGATTGCTTGCCAAATGATTTTTGATGGACAGCGTGACATGCTGACATCCAAAGCTCGCCTGCAGCTCAATGACGCTCGAACTTGCGCAGGAGATTGACGGTCTCGTCGCGCACCCGCGCAATCGTTGGTCCAAGCAGCGCAAGACGGTCAAACACCTGAGGCTGGTCAAGCAGGGACTGTCTCAGCGCGTTGCCGAATGCCATGCGCAACTCGGTTCCGATATTGAATTTGGAAACGCGTGTCTGGCGGGCGAGCCATACCCGGACGTCGTCCGGTATCCCGCTGCCGCCGTGTATCACAAGCGGCAGTTCAGTCACCGCCTCGATGGCGCGCAAGGCCTCAATGTTGATTCCGCTGGTCTTTTCTGTGCTCAGGTGCACATTGCCGACTGAAACGGCAAGCGCGTCGGCGCCGCTCTCCTTGTCAAAGCGATGCGCGTCTTGAGGATCGGTCAGGACACCGGCCGCGCCCGCAGTATAGCCGACAAAACCGACTTCGCCTTCAACCGATATTCCATGCGGTTTGGCCATCTCGACAACGCGGCTGGTCAGTTCGATGTTTTGTTCGATCGGCAAACGTGATCCGTCGATCATGACGGACGAGAAACCGGAATCAATTCCCTCGCGGCATTCCTCGACCGTGTAGGCATGATCGACATGGCATACGACTTGGGCGCGTGATTGTTCGGCCAGATGGCGGAACATTTTGCCAAGGACCGGCACTGGCGTGTATTTGCGGCATCCCGGACCCGCTTGCAAAATGATCGGCATGCCCGTCTCGTCGGCCGCCTCGACGAAGGCGCGTGCTTCTTCCCATCCCAAAACCACCAGCCCCATGACGGCCCGGCCTTCCCGCATCGCAGGCTGCAAAACGTCACGCAGCGTGGCAATTGTCATTTGAATTTCGCAATCATGTCCTTGATGCCGGGAATGGTTTCAATCTGATGCGCATGGCTTGGCTGAAAATACTGAACAAGCGGGCGCTGGCTGAGGCCGCCAAGAATGGTGAAATAGTACATTTCATAGCCCGGGGCCACCACGCAAGGATGGTA
>JANNRN010000507.1:0-6914 GCA_031401375.1 Phyllobacteriaceae bacterium
CGCCGCCGCGGCACATCACCACGCGCCACTGGGCGAAAATGGCACGTCGGAATTGCACAGTGCGGTCGCGACTTTGATCAATGGCATTCTGGCGGGCGGCAATTCGGTGCGCAGGCGATAGTGCGGGCCTGAGTGATCAAAGACTGTCAGTTTACATCTTGAAAGGGTCTTCCACAAAGTCTGCAGGGCAGATAATCTCGAACTTTCCCAGCACTATTGAAAGCACACGATAAATCCGACCCTGTCGGTTAACCTCCCGGCACTGTCAACTTGTTGGGCCAAGATCCGAAACGGTTTGCGGTCAGCTGACTTCCTCCAACACCATCATGTAAATCAGTTGTGCAGCGGGAGAGAGTTCGCGGTTCCTGGCGGTAATGAGACTGTAGGGTTGCACGTTGAGTTCGAAGTCGGTTGGCAGGATTTCGAGTGCGCCGGCAAGACCTTCTTTGGCGACAAGAAAACTTGCAACGTCCGTAGCCATCGCGGCAATCGCGTTGGTTTGAGCAACCATGACCATTGTCAGGAAGGTCGAGCTCGTGTTGACGATTCGATCAGGCAAGGGCGTGCCTCTTGCGATGAACACGGCCTCGATTGTGCGCCGCAAGAGCGAACCTTCCGGTTGAAACACCCAGTCATAATCAACGGTATCGATGAGTGTCAGCTTTTTTCTGTTCAAGAGCGGGTGGCCTTTTCGCACCAACAGACAGGCCTTTTCAATACCAATGACGCGACTGTTGAACAGGCGCGGATTGAGGTCATCGGGGATTCTGGCAATGATGAAGTCGAGCCTTGATGCGAGAAGTTCTCGTGCCAGGATAGTGCTGGTTTCGACCTGAATATTGATGTTGATCGCGGGATAGGTTTTGCGGATTTTTGCAATGGCGGGGACGGCGAGATTCACGGCTGGCGCGGTGACAGAGCCAAAGGAGACTGAACCGCCTCTGCCGGATTGCAGATCGGAAATTTCCCGATCCACTTCGCGCAGTTCAAGTAGGATGGTGCGGGCACGCCTTGCAAATGCCGCGCCATAAGGCGTCAGCTCCATGCCGCGCGGCAGCCGGTTGCACAGGGAAACGCCCAATATGGTTTCCATTTCGGCGAGCATGCGAGAAGCTGCGGGTTGGGAAATATGCATCGCCGCCGCTGCTGCGCTGATCTGCCCGGTCTCATCGAGCGCGCCGATCATTTTCAGATGGGCGATTTTCAGCCCTCCGCGTAAGAGCCCATCACCATAATTGGCTTTCGCGTCGCTTCCCAGAGAGTCTTTAGCCCGCATTGCCACGATTTTGTGTGCCCTTTGCCACTGCCGCCCAAATATCGCGAGTGCTGATCGATGGTTTTACGAAAATACATAGCAATTTTGGTATGGAATGTCACAAAAAACAGATTTGACAGCTATGCCAGAGCTGGCCAGAGTTACGATGGGGGAAACGTCCATCTGCGGCCTTCATTGCGCGTGGCCATTTGTTGTGTCTCCCGCAAAAAAGAAAACCATCGTGGAGGATTGTCAGGCTTTTCATACGTGCTTCGATGGGAGTTACGTCGATCCGTCTGATTTCAAATGTTCAACTCGGGAGAACTGAAATGATCACTCGTCGCCTCTTTCTCGCAGCGGCAACCGCCGTCAGCGCGTTTGCTTTCGGACCGATTGCCTTTGCAGCGGACAAGGGCCTTGTCGGCATTTCCATGCCGACCAAATCATCCGTCCGCTGGATTTCCGACGGCGAGAGCATGGTGAAAGAATTCACCGCGCTCGGCTACACGACCGATCTTCAGTATGGCGAGGACGACATTCCGAACCAGCTGGCGCAGATCGAGAACATGGTCACCAAGGGCGCGAAAGTCCTGATCATTGCCGCTATTGACGGCTCGACCCTGTCGGACATTCTTGCCAAGGCGAAGGCCGCCGGCGCGAAGGTCATCGCCTATGACCGCCTCATTACCAAGACCGGCGATGTGGACTATTACACGACGTTCGACAATTTCGGCGTCGGCGTCCTGCAGGCGACGTCGCTTGTGGCGGGCCTGAAGGAGCGCTTTCCTTCGGTGAAGCCTTGGAACGTCGAGCTGTTCGGCGGCTCGCCTGACGACACCAACGCCTTCTATTTCTATGACGGCGCAATGTCTGTCCTGAAGCCGATGATCGACTCGGGTGAGATAGTCATCGTCTCCGGCCAGATGGGCATGGACAAGGTCGGCACGCTGCGCTGGGACGGCGCTGTGGCGCAGGCCCGCATGGATAACCTCCTATCGGCCAACTACACCGATAAGAAGGTCAACGGCGTTCTGGCGCCATATGACGGCCTGTCGCGCGGCATCATCTCCTCGCTGAAGGGCGTCGGCTACGCGCCGGGGCCGGAAATGCCGATCGTCACCGGCCAGGACGCGGAAGTGCCGTCCGTCAAAGGCATGATGGCGGACGAGCAATATTCGACCGTGTTCAAGGACACGCGCGAGCTCGCCAAAGTCACCGCCAAGATGGTGGATGCTGTCATGTCGGGCAAGGAGCCTGAAATCAATGATACCAAGACCTACAACAATGAGGTGAAGGTCGTGCCTTCCTATCTCCTGACGCCATATTCCGTAGGGAAGGGCGACATTGAAAAGATGCTGGTCGGCTCTGGCTACATCAAGGCCGACGATCTCAAGTAAGCCAAGTGTGCTTCGGAGCCTTGCAAGTTCGCTTGCGGGGCTTCCGTAGTCTTATGCAGGTTGACGCGATGTGGGGGGCGATACTCGTCCATTCAGGACATGACACAACCAATCCTTGAGATGCGCCGCATCACCAAGACGTTTCCGGGTGTCAAAGCCCTCTCCGACGTCAATCTCACGGTCATGCCCGCCGAAATCCATGCCGTTGTCGGTGAAAACGGCGCGGGCAAATCAACACTGATGAAAGTCCTGTCGGGCGTCTACCCCGCTGGCAGTTACGACGGAGCCATTCATTTCGAAGGCCAGGAGCGGCACTTCAAGACCATTGCCGACAGCGAAAACACCGGCATTATCATCATCCATCAGGAGCTGGCGCTGGTGCCGCTTCTATCGATTGCTGAAAACATTTTCCTCGGACACGAGACTGCAAGACATGGCGTTATCGACTGGTTCGAGGCCTTCAAGCGCACCAAGGATCTGCTCGCCAAGGTGGGGTTGAAAGAGCATCCCAACACGCTCATCACAAACATCGGCACGGGCAAGCAGCAACTTGTGGAGATCGCCAAGGCGCTGAATAAGTCCGTCAAGCTGCTGATTTTGGACGAACCAACGTCAAGCCTCAACGAAACGGATTCAAATGCGCTCCTCGCCTTGTTGAAGGAGTTCAAATCGCAAGGCATTTCATCCATCCTCATCACCCACAAGCTCAACGAGGTCTTGAAGGTCGCCGACCGCATCACGGTCATTCGTGACGGCAAGACCGTGGACACGCTGGATACGCACGCGGCCAAAGTCAGCGAGGACCGCATCATCAAGGCAATGGTCGGGCGCGAGCTAACCGACCGCTATCCGCTGCGCGATGCAAAGATCGGAGAGCCTGTACTCGAAGTGAAGAACTGGAGCGTCTACCATCCGCTGCATGCGGACCGCCATGTGATCAAGAATGTTGATCTGCATGCGCGCAGGGGCGAGGTGGTCGGCATCGCCGGCCTGATGGGCGCGGGCCGCACCGAGTTTGCCATGTCGGTCTTTGGCCGTGCCTATGGGCAGAAGATTTCAGGCGAAGTCAAAATCAATGGCAAGGCAGCTGATGTCTCCACCATTCCGAAGGCCATGAATGCGGGCCTTGCCTATGTGACGGAAGACCGCAAAACGTTTGGCCTGGTGCTGATTGACCATATCAAACACAATGTCACGCTTGCCAATCTTGAGGGGGTTTCGAGCAAGACGGTTATTGACGAACTCAAGGAACTCTCCGTCGCCAATAAATACCGCAAGGATTTGGGTATCCGATGTTCCGGCGTCTTCCAGACAACCAACAATCTTTCCGGCGGAAACCAGCAAAAGGTTGTTCTGTCGAAGTGGCTGTTCTCGGGGCCGGAAATACTCATACTTGATGAGCCGACCCGCGGCATCGATGTCGGGGCAAAATACGAAATTTACGGCATCATCAACAGGCTGGCGGAGGAGGGGAAGGCGGTGATTGTCATCTCCTCCGAAATGCCGGAGCTGCTCGGCATTTCCGACCGGATCTATGTGATGAACGAAGGAAAGTTCGTCGCCGAAATGCCGGCCAGGGAAGCCAGCCAGGAAAAGATCATGCGGGCGATCATGAAATCGTGGGAAGACCGAATATGAGCGAGCCGACAAACGAGACGCAGGCCAAGCCCGACATCGCGCGGTTCATCAAAGCCAATATGCGCGACTATGCGCTGCTGCTGGCGCTGTTGGTCATCATGGTGTTTTTCCAGTTCACTACCAACGGCACCGTGTTCAAGCCGGTAAACATGACCAACATCATCCTGCAGAACAGCTATATCGTGGTCATGGCGCTCGGCATGCTGCTGATCATTGTGGCGGGGCATATCGACTTGTCGGTCGGGTCGGTGTCGGGCTTTGTCGGGGCGGTGGCGGCCGTGCTGATGGTAACCTACAAGCTCGACATCATCTCCTCGGTGCTCATTTGCATTGCGCTCGGTGCGCTGATTGGCGCGGTGCAGGGATACTTCACCGCCTATCACAAGATTCCGGCGTTTATCGTGACATTGGCGGGCATGCTTGTGTTCAAGGGTCTCGCGCTGACCGTGCTCGGCGGCGCGTCCGTCGGGCCGTTCCCCAAGAGCTTTCAGCTGCTCAGTTCGGGGTTTGTGCCGGATGTATTTGGCGGATCGCTGTTCGGGCGGCCCTTCAACATTCTGGCGTTGGTGATCGGCGCCGTGACGACGGCGCTGATCGTTTATTTCAATTTCAGGGAGCGGCGGAACCAGCAGGAGCATGGGCTTGCGGAAGAGCCTGACGTGATCTTCTATGGCCGCAACCTTTTGATCGTCGCCGCCTTCATGGGCTTCAGTTTTCTGATGGCGCAATACAAGGGCCTGCCCAATGTCTTGATCGTCATGTTCGCGCTGATCGCGCTGTTTGTGTTCATGACGACGCGCACCACCATCGGCCGGCGTATCTATGCCATTGGCGGCAATGAGAAGGCCGCCAAACTTTCCGGCATCAATACCGAATATCTGACCTTCCTCACCTTCGTCATCATGGGGGCGCTTGCGGCGCTGGCCGGTCTGATTTTTGCCGCGCGGTTGAATGTGGCGACGCCAAAGGCGGGTGCGGGATTTGAGCTTGAAGTGATCGCCGCCTGTTTCATCGGCGGCGCGGCGACCACTGGCGGCGTTGGCAAGGTGATCGGCGCGGTAATCGGCGCCTTCATGATTGGCGTCATGAACAATGGCATGTCGATCATGGGCATCGGCATTGACCTGCAGCAGGTGATCAAGGGCCTCGTGCTGCTCACCGCGGTCTATTTCGACGTCTACAACAAAACGAAATCCTAGGTCGCATCGGTTCAAGTCCTGGCGCGCTTTCCGGACGGTGCGCACGGCAAGTCGTTTCGAAAATTTCAGTCTCGCACAAAGTCAAGGAGTGTGAAAAATGCTGCTTTCCCAGATATCCGAGAAGAGCGGACGGATTCGGGTTACCGCGCGCGAGGGTGAGGTTGCGCGGATCGTCAATGAGACAACCAGCGTTTACGCGCTTGCATTGAGTGCGGCGCGGTCGGGAATTGGCATTGCGGAACTTGTCGCCAAGCGCGGCTTTGGCGATGTGGTTGATCTTATTACCGCACTCGACGCCAGACAGATTATCTCGCCGATTGCGCATCCGGATTTCGCGCATCTGCATTTGACCGGCACGGGCCTCACACATCTCGGTTCTGCCGCGACACGGGATTCCATGCACAAGAAATTGGGCGAGGAAGCAGTGCTGACGGATTCGATGAAAATGTTCAAAATGGGCCTTGAGAACGGCAAGCCAAAACCCGGCGAGACAGGTGTGCAGCCGGAATGGTTTTACAAGGGCAATGGCTCCATGCTGTTTGACCCGGAGGCGCCATTAGTGTCACCGGGCTTTGCGCTTGACGGGGGCGAGGAGCCGGAGATTGCAGGGATTTACGTCATAGGCGATGACGGTTCGCCGTTTCGGGTCGGTTTTGCGCTGTCGAACGAGTTTTCAGACCATGTCACCGAGCGGATCAACTATCTCTATCTCGCGCATTCCAAGTTGCGCAACGCCGCCATCGGGCCGGAAATTCTGATCGGCGACTTGCCGCGGGATATTCGTGGCACATCGCGGATCAAGCGCAACAACACGACCTTGTGGGAAAAGCCCTTCCTGTCGGGCGAGGCCAACATGTCGCATTCGATTGCCAATCTGGAGCATCATCATTTCAAGTATGACGTGTTCCGCAAACCGGGCGATGTGCATGTACATATGTTCGGGACCGCAACGCTGTCGTTTGCCGATGGGATTTCTACGCAGGCGGGCGATGTTTTCGAAATTGAAGCGCCGCAATTCGGCCTGCCGTTACGCAATCCGCTGGCGTTCGCGGCGGCGCAAAATGTCCACATCAAGGTTCTTTAGGGGCAGAGATAGGGCACCGTCACGTTGACGGGTCCAATTGAGGTGTGTTTCAGCGTGGAGTATTCCACGCTGATTGACACACAAGCTCTAACCTGAAACTTGATGCAAGCCACCGGTCTTCTCAATGAAGGCCATGATCTCGGACAAGCCTATTTGCCGCAGCATTTGCAAGCATCACCGCTATCCGTCACAGGTCATTTCCCACGCCGTCTGGCTGTACTTTCGTTTCCCGCTCAGCCTGCGACTGGCCGAGGTACTGCTGCTCGAACGCGGCATCGTGGTTTCCTACGAAACCATCCGCTGCTGGGCCAGGAAATTCGGACCTGAGTACGCGCGTCGCC
>JANNRN010000508.1:0-1948 GCA_031401375.1 Phyllobacteriaceae bacterium
GCCAGAGCGCATGCGCCTCGCCGGCCAGATGAAGCCGTATTTCCGGCACGTGGGGCGGCGTCAGAATGGAGGTGTTGTCAAGGACGAAGCGACGCGCGTCGGGCGTCATTTCGGTGCTGGACTCAATCCGCCCATGGCGCAAACCTCGAGCCATTCGTCTTCCGTCACCGGCTGAACGGACAGGCGTGTTGATACGACGAGCGCCATCCTGGCAAGTTTCGGGTTGAGCTTGCACTGATTGCGCGTCACCGGTCTTGGCACATCCATGACGGCACGGATGTCCACACAATCCCATCGCTGGTCATCCGTCGTGGAATCTTGATGCGACAGCGCCGTCACTTCGGCGATTCCGACGACCTCCAATCCTATATTGGAGTGGTAGAAGAACACCCTGTCGCCGATCTGCATGGCGCGCATGTTGTTTCGCGCCTGATAGTTGCGGATGCCGTGCCATTCCGTTCCATTTTTGCCGTCCTTCTTGAGGTCTTCGAACGCGTAGACGTCAGGCTCGGACTTCATCAACCAATAGGCCATTCACGCATTCTCCGGGTTGTTGGCCACCCAGTTCCACGGGCGGATATCGACGGTCTGAAACAGGCCTGCGATCGCATAGGGGTCCTTTGCCGCGAGGTGCCGGGCCGCTTCGATCGTTTGCGCGGCAATGATCACCAGGGATCCCGACGGCTTGCCGTCATCAGCCAAAAAAGGGCCGGCGGCCTTGGTGTTGCCACCCAGGCTTTGCAGCCAAGCGAGATGGGCCGGCCGGTTGTCGAGCCGGGTTTGAAGATGGCCGGGCTTGTCGGTGCAGATGATGGCAAAGAGCATGAAGCGTTTCCGTTGGGCTGGTGAAGGATAGGCGATTGACGTTGCGGTTCAAGTGGCTTCGGATTTGAGTGGCCGGGCAAGCAGCGCGGCAATGGCGTCGTCAATTGCGGCTTCTCCGGCAAGGATTGCAGCGGTCGCTGTTGTAATTGGCGCCTCGACATGGCGCTCGCGTGCAATTCTTGCCGCAATGAAAGCCGTGGCGACGCCTTCCGCCAGGGGCCGGTGTTCGAGGCTTTCGCCGCGTCCAAGGGCGACGCCATAGGAAAAATTCCGGGACTGCGGGGATGAGCAGGTCAGGATGAGGTCGCCGAGGCCGGAAAGGCCGAGCGGTGTTTCAGGCCGTGAACCAAGGCTTTCGGCGAGACGGCGCAGTTCCACAAAGCCGCGGGTGATCAGCGCGGCCTCGGCGCTGGCGCCAAGACCTTTGCCGCGCACGGCGCCAACGGCAATGGCCAGCACGTTCTTCAGCGCACCGCCCGCCTCCACACCCCTGATGTCGGTGGAGGAATAGCAGCGAAACGAGGCGCTGGAGAGGGTTGCCGAAATATCGGCTGCAAGCGCCGCGCTTTCGGCCGCGACGGTGACGGCGGTCGGCAGACCGCGCGCGACATCAAGGGCAAAACTCGGCCCCGACAGCACAGCGACCGGATTTGCGGGAAGAATTCCCGCAGCTATTTCAGACAGCAGTCTGCCGGTGGATTTCTCAATGCCTTTGGCGCAGAGCACCAAAGCGATTTCCGCCGCGACAATGCCCGCGAGCTCTTGCAAACAGGCCGCCAGCGATTGGGCGGGCACGGCGCAAAGGATCATTTGCGTTGAATGAAGGGCCGCCGGCAAGTCGGTCGTCGCATTGACGGGCAGATCCAGTGTCACGCCCGGCAGGTAATGCGGGTTTTGCCGGCGTTCATTGATGGCGGCAACAATGCCGGCGTCACGCGCCCAGAGCCGCACATCATGTCCGGCGCGTGCGGCGGTCAGGGCCAGGGCAGTGCCCCATGCGCCGCCGCCGAGCACAGAGATGACGCGTTTCATGCCTTTGCTCCTTTTCGCCCAGAGCCATAGATTGGGGCCGAGGTTTCATCGAGCGGCCAGCGCGGGCGAATGACGGTTTCCTTCACGTATT
>JANNRN010000509.1:0-4401 GCA_031401375.1 Phyllobacteriaceae bacterium
CTGTTTAGGGAGTTTGCGCTATAGATTTGGCGCGCTGGAAATGCCGCTTTCCCGTCACAATCGGGGAGCACCGCGGTCGTGTGCCAACGTGGTGACCTGCAAGCATATCGAATTTGTGCCCGGGCAGGCGCGGTTGGGAGAAAAAATGGACGCCAGAGTAACTTCCAAAGCAAATCTTCCCTCGCGGCATACCACCGTCGGGCCGTCGCGGGCGCCGCACCGGTCGTATCTGTATGCGATGGGCCTGTCGGAGAAGGAAATCGCCCAGCCGCTGGTGGGCGTGGCGAGCTGCTGGAATGAGGCGGCGCCCTGCAACATTTCGCTGATGCGCCAGGCGCAGGTCGCCAAAAAGGGCGTCGCCGCTGCCCATGGCACGCCGCGCGAATTTTGCACCATCACCGTGACCGATGGCATTGCCATGGGCCATCAGGGGATGAAATCGTCGCTGGTGTCGCGCGAAGTCATTGCTGACTCAGTTGAACTCACCATGCGCGGCCATTGTTATGATGCGCTGGTTGGACTTGCCGGTTGTGACAAATCGCTGCCCGGCATGATGATGGCAATGGTCCGTCTCAATGTGCCATCGATCTTCATCTATGGCGGCTCGATCCTGCCCGGCACGTTCAGGGGCCGGCAGATCACGGTCCAGGACGTGTTCGAGGCCGTGGGCCAGCATTCGGTCGGCGCCATCAGCGATGAAGACTTGCTTGAGATCGAGATGGCGGCTTGCCCGTCGGCGGGTTCCTGCGGCGCGCAATTTACCGCCAATACGATGGCGACGGTGGCGGAAGCGATTGGCCTGTCCTTGCCGTACTCCTGCGGCGCGCCGGCGCCTTACGAGATGCGCGACCGGTTTAATTTCGCCGCTGGCGAAAAGGTCATGGAGCTCGTCCACAAGAATATCCGTCCGCGCGATATCGTCACCCTCAAGGCATTGGAAAATGCCGCCGCAGTCGTCGCAGCCTCAGGCGGTTCGACGAATGCGGCCCTTCACCTTCCCGCGATTGCGCATGAGGCGGGCATCAAGTTCGATCTGTTTGACGTTGCCGAAGTGTTCAAGCGCACCCCTTACATCGCTGACCTGAAGCCGGGCGGCAAATATGTCGCCAAGGACATGTTTGAAGTTGGCGGCATTCCGCTGTTGATGAAGACGCTTCTCGATCACGGTTTCATGCATGGCGATTGCCTGACGGTGACTGGCCGCACAATTGCCGAAAACATGAGCAATGTTGAGTGGAACCCGGATCAGGACGTTGTCTATCCCGCCAACAAGCCGATCACGGCAACGGGCGGTGTCGTGGGCCTTAAGGGCAATCTGGCAACGGAAGGCGCGATTGTGAAAGTCGCCGGCATGAAGAAACTGACTTTCTCCGGCCCGGCCCGTTGTTTTGATTCGGAAGAGGAATGTTTCGAGGCTGTGTCCAACAAGAGCTACAAGGAAGGCGAGGTTCTCGTCATTCGCTATGAAGGCCCGCGCGGCGGACCGGGGATGCGCGAGATGCTGTCGACGACCGCAGCGCTTTACGGGCAGGGCATGGGCGATAAAATGGCGTTGATCACCGACGGGCGCTTCTCAGGGGCAACGCGCGGCTTTTGTGTCGGCCATGTCGGACCGGAAGCTGCGGTCGGCGGCGCGATTGCGCTGATCAGGGATGGCGACGTCATTGATCTTGATGCCGAGAAAGGCACGCTTTCGGTTCGCCTGTCTGACGATGAGCTTGCCAAGCGGCGCAAGCATTGGAAACCGCGCGAGACGGATTATGCGTCCGGCGCGCTTTGGAAATATGCCCAATTGGTCGGTACGGCGCGCGATGGCGCGTTGACGCATCCGGGCGGCGCGAAAGAAAAACACTGCTATGCCGATATCTAAGCACATTCAGATTTTGAGCCTCGGGCTGGCGCTTGCCGTCACCGGTGCGGCGATGCCGGCGCGGGCATTCGACACCAATGAAGTGTCGACCGAATCCAGCCCGTGGGACCTGTTCAAGTTTGGCTTCAAGTCCTACAAAAGCGGACGCAAGGATGAGGCGCTGGAAGCCTATCAATACGCCGCCGAAAAAGGCCATGCGGGTGCGCAGTGGAAACTGGCGCGCATGTATGCCGATGGCGATGGCGTCAAGGAGGACGATTATCAGGCGTTCAAGTTCTTCCAGCGCATTGTCGGGCAGGGCATTGATCCGAGTTCGCCAGACGGAACCTATGTGTCGAATGCGCTGAATGCGCTGGCCGGCTATATCCGGCGCGGCATACCTGGTTCTCCCGTTCATTCCGATCCGGCGGCGGCGCGCGATTATTATGCGCAGGCCGCTTGGAGTTTCCGCGATCCGGATGCTCAGTTCGAGCTTGGCCGCATGTATCTGATTGGCGAAGGCGGCGAGGCCGATGTCAAGCAGGCGTATAATCTGTTCCGCCTGTCCGCCGAGAAGGGCCATGCCGGAAGTCAGGCGATGTTTGGCAACCTTTTGTTCCAGAACGGCAAGCAGGTGCGCGGGCTCGCCATGCTGACCGCCGCCTTGCAGCGCTCCTCGCCCAAGGATCGCGGCTGGATCATTGAATTGCAGGAATCAGCGTTCGCGGTTGCGGGCGAGGCCGACCGGCGCACGGCAATGGCGCTGTCGGAGAGCATATTGAACGGGAGTGAGTAGTTGCTGGTCAGTAGCAAGAGAGCACGTTGCTACTCACTACTCACTTAGCTCCACCACGACCGGCACATGATCCGACGGCCTTTCCCAAGCCCGGACATGCTTTTCGATTGAAGCCGACACGAGCCTGTCCGCCGCTTCCGGCGACAGCATGACGTGGTCGATGCGAATACCGTTGTTTTTCTGCCAGGCGCCGGCCTGATAGTCCCAGAATGTGAACGTCTTTGGCGCCTCAGTGACCGCGCGCACGGCGTCGGTAAGGCCAAGCGCCTCGATCCGGCGGAACGCCTGACGGCTCTCCGGCTGAAACAGCGCATCGCCGGCCCAGGCTTTCGGGTCGAGGCAATCGCGGGGTTCGGGAATCACATTGTAGTCGCCGGCCAGAATGAAGGGCTCTTCAAACTCCAGTCGCTGGCGCGCATGGGCGATCAATCGGTCCATCCAGCCGAGTTTGTAGGGAAATTTCTCCGTGCCGAGCGGATTGCCATTCGGCAGATAGAGGCACCCGACACGGACAATGCCGGATGCAAGGGGATAGACGCCTTCGATGTAACGCGACTGTGCATCCGCATCATCGCCGGGCAGGCCGCGGGTGATCTCGGACGGGCTGGTTTTGGAAAGCAGCGCGACGCCGTTGAAACCCTTCTGTCCATGCGTTTCGACGTGGTAGCCAAGCGCTTCGATCTCGAGGCGCGGAAAATCATTGTCGACCGACTTGATCTCCTGGAGCCCGACGATATCCGGCGCGCTTTCCTTCAGCCAATGCTGAAGGTTTTCAATGCGGGCCTTGATGCCGTTGATGTTCCAGGTCGCGATTTTCATGCGCTCACCCTAGTGAGCCCATGGCAAATATCAAAGGGAAAACGAGGTGCCGCAGCCGCAGGATGAGGTGGCGAGCGGGTTCTTGATCTGGAACGACTGACCCATCAAATTGTCGACGAAATCGATCTCGGAGCCGTCCATATACTCGACCGAAATCGGATCAATCAGCACCTTCGCGCTGTTTTTCTCGATGACGATGTCGTCGGCTTCCGCTTCGTCGGCAAGGTCGAATTTGTACGAGAAGCCCGAACAGCCGCCGCCCTCGACAGAAACCCGCAACGCGGTCTTGCCCGATTCTTTCGCCAGTATTTTGGCAATGCGGCTGGCTGCGGCGTCGGAAACACTGATCGTGTGCATTGTGATCTCCGAATCGGCGGACTTTTGCGCGATTGTGTTGCGCCTGTTGACGCACGATAGGTAAGAATGGCGTGCGGCGAAGTCAATGCGAGGGTTTGTTCATGGCGGTTCACGGGATCGGCTTTGGCTATGAAGCGCGGGCGGCGTTTGCCTGCCATCCGGCGCAATCGCGCGGCAGGTTGTCGGCGCAGACGCCGAGCGCAACGCGCACCGAGTTTCAGCGCGACCGCGACCGTATCGTTCATTCCACGGCGTTCCGTCGGCTCAAGCACAAAACACAGGTCTTTGTCAGCGACGAGGGTGATCATTATCGCACCCGGCTGACCCACACGATTGAGGTCGCACAAATCGCCCGTTCTCTGGCGCGCGCGTTCCGGCTGGACGAAGATCTCGCCGAAGCGGTGGCGTTGGCCCATGATTTTGGTCACACGCCTTTCGGCCATGCCGGTGAGCGCGCGCTGGACCGCAAGATGAGCGCCTTTGGCGGATTTGAACACAATGCCCAGTCACTGAGGATCGTGACAAGCCTTGAGCGGCGTTATGCCGGGTTTGACGGCCTCAACCTGACCTGGGAGACGCT
>JANNRN010000510.1:0-1628 GCA_031401375.1 Phyllobacteriaceae bacterium
TTGATGCGAGCGACAAGCTCGGGCTTCACCTTCAGGCGAACGGATTCGTCTCCGGAAATGACACCCATCGACAGCGGCTTGCCGCCATCGTCGAGCAGCCAAAGCTCAAAGTCGCGATCGGACGCCTTGTCCGCCTTGACGCGCGAGATGCGCACTTCATCTGATCCGGGCTGATAAAGCGCAATGAAACGTATCTCGCCTGTATCGGCCTGCAGCGATGCAACAATCGGGGCCGCCGGTTGAGGCGGCGCCTGCCTGAGGTTGGGCGCTATCGCCACGGCGGCGAGCGCCACCGCGGCAAAGGCCAGCCCGCGCCAAAGGTTGAGGTTCTGCCAGAAGCCCGAACGTTGGGCGCCAGCCGGCGCAAACAGCCGCGCGTCCAATGACGTCCACACTGCGGCAGGCGGGGAAACTTCGTCATAGGCTTCATCAAGCGGCGACAAAAGCCTGGCCCACTCATCGACAAGCTGCGCGAAGGCGCGCTCGTTCCCGATGCGCGCCGCTGCGGCGGACCGCTCACTGTCAGACAAGACACCAAGCACGTATTCGGCCGCGATGAGGTCATCGCCGCCTTCAGGCATGGTGTCATCCTTTTCGCGCGTCATCTTTCCAGACATTCTTTCAGTTTCAACAGGCTGCGGCGCAGCCAGGTACGCATCGTGTTCAGCGGCACATTGAAGCGCCGCGCCAGGTCCTCATACGAGTGCCCTTCGACGTAGGCGGCGCGCACGGCGGCGGCGCGATCCTTGTCGAGTTCGCCCATGCAGCGATTAATGCGGGCCCCCTCGCCCTTGTTGACCGCGCTTGCTTCCGGATTCATCCCGGGTTCGGCAATGTCGAGGGCGTCATCGAGGTTGATTGCCGGCGCTTTTCGGGCGCGCAAGCGGTCAATGCAATGGTTGCGGGCCACGGCAATGAGCCATGAAACCGGGCTGGCTTGGCTTGCGGCAAAGCGCTCGGCTCTGCCCCAGACCTTCACATAGACTTCCTGCAATGCATCTTCCGCCTCTGACCGTTCACGCAAGATACGCAAACAGACGGCAAAGAGTTTCGCGCTGGTCATTTTATACAGAAGGTCAAAGGCGGATCGGTCGCGCAGCGCCACCTTTGAAATCAGGACTGATACTTCATCCACTGCCATCAATCAGCCGCTGCCAGTTGCACGCAGTTGTGATTTGAAGCGGTTCGGCGGTTCAAGGTCAAGCGATAACTGTCTCGCCGGACACCGCGGGCCACAGATAGTCCTCGGTGTGCACGACCACGCCTTCGTCGGTCAAAAGGAGAATGCCGTAGGCCGGCGGCTCCACAACGGCAATGGACGAATCCCTTGAAACAAAGTCGAGCGGCATCTGGTGCGACGTGCTTTTGAACAGCGCCTGCGGCACACCGCCGATATTGGCGGACATGGTGCGATGGATGTGACCGGAAACGACAAGCTGAACATTGCCATGCCGGCGCACCAAGTCTAAAAACTCAGCCGCATTGGACAGCCGGATATCATCCATTCCCGGAAACCCCGATACAAACGGCGGATGATGGAGAAATATGACCGCGCGCCGGCCGCCTGCCTCACCGAGCGAGCGATCCAGAAACTGAAGCCTCTTGCTGCACAAGAGGCCGGCGTGGCG
>JANNRN010000511.1:0-9145 GCA_031401375.1 Phyllobacteriaceae bacterium
CGTTCAAATCGACTTCAACTCATTGAGAGATGCTTGCTGTGCCGGAGTGGGACCCTTATCTGTCTTCCACAACTGGAGAAAAACGATGTCGAACCAGGAAAGTGGCCCAAAAGTCGTCAAGTCCGATGCTGAATGGCGTCAGCAACTGACCGCCGAGCAGTACCACGTCACGCGAAAACACGGCACTGAACGGGCCTATAGCGGACCCAACTGGGACAATCACGAGGATGGCATGTATCGCTGTGTATGCTGTGACAAACCTTTGTTCCTTTCACAGACCAAGTTTGATTCGGGCACCGGTTGGCCCAGCTTTTACGCACCCGTCGAGAACAACGCAGTCTCCGAACATGCAGACCGGGGTTTCTTCACGACGCGCACGGAGATTCGTTGCGCTGACTGTGACGCCCATCTCGGACATGTCTTCAATGACGGGCCAAAACCAACCGGCCTTCGCTACTGCATGAACGGAAACGCTTTGAATTTCGACAAGTCGCAGAGTTGACGCAGGGCTTCACAGCGGCTTGATAAACTTCGCACGCACCCACCCGGTCACGTAATTGCCGTTGCCGGTCGGGTCGTGCCAAATCTGGCACCAGACATTTTTGACGATCTGGCGCTGCTTCCATTTCGGCAAGCCCTGGATGTCAAAAAGGTTGACGCCTTTGGTGCATGGGCCGGTCATGGAAAGTATGGCGCTGTTCGGATAAGCCGCCTGTTTTTGCGAGTTCGGCGACGGATATTTGCGCACATTCAGGACATCGCCCCATGGCACATCTGCCACTTTCCACGCGACAAAGGCGGACGCACTGACATTTGCAGGGATGGCAATCGCCGCCAGTGTCACGGCGATTGCGGCGAGCTTGGCTAGTTTCGACATTTCAAGTCTCCTTGGCTCTGTTGGCATTGCGCTCCACTCGGCCTCACCCTACTTCTGACGGACTGAACGCCCAATGAGTCTTTCGTTCACCCACCATTCACCGGAGACGTCATGACATTTTCCTTTGACCCGAATGTCAAGCCGCCACAAGCTCGCAAGGAACCCTTTTCAGACACTCGCCATGGCATCACCCGTTCTGACGATTACGCTTGGCTGCGCGCCGGAAACTGGCAGGAGGTGTTCCGCGATACGTCAGTCCTCGATTCCCGGATTCGCGCGCATTTGGAAGCAGAGAACGCGTATCAGCAGGCGCAAATGGCCGACACTGGCGAGTTGCAGAAGCAGCTCTTTGCCGAAATGAAGGGGCGCATCAAGGAGGATGATTCATCCGTGCCGATGAAGGACGGGCCGTTCGCCTATGGCACGTCTTACGTCATCGGCGGCCAGCATGCGCGTTATGTGCGCACGCCCCGCGACGGCGGGGCGGAGGAGATTGTGCTGGACGGTGACAGGGAAGCGGCGGGGCATGACTATTTCCGCATCGCGGGCGCTGGACACTCGCCGGATCATAACCGGCTCTTGTGGTCGTTCGATGATTCCGGCTCCGAGTTTTTCACGATCAAAGTACGCGACCTCGCCAGCGGCGCCGACCTTGACGAGACCGTCAGCGACACCGGCGGCGGCACTTGGGATGCCGGGTCGAACGGGTTCTTCTATACCAAACTCGACGCCAACCACCGGCCCGTTGCCATTGTCTACCACGCCATCGGCGCAGCGGGTGCAGACCGGGTGATCTACGAAGAAAAAGACCCGGGCTTTTTCATGGATGTCGGCGGCTCGCGGCTGGAGGATTTCATTTTCATCGGCATCAACGATCACGAGACCTCGGAATACCGCATCCTGCCCGCCAGCGAGCCGCATGCTGAACCAATGCTTGTGGCGGCGCGCGAGCCTGGCGTCCAATACGATCTGTCAGAGGGCGGCGAGGTGTTCTTCGTGCTGACCAATGATGGCGGGGCCAAGGACTTCAAAATCATGGAGACACCGGTTTCTGCGCCCGGAAAAGAAAACTGGCGCGAAGTCGTGGCGCATGTGCCCGGCCGCCTCATTCTATCCGTCATGGCTTTCACGAACTATCTCGTGCGGCTAGAGCGCGAGGACGGTCTGCCGCGCATCGTGATCAGCGACAGAATGACGGGCGCTGAACACGCCATTTCCTTTGATGAGGAAGCCTATTCGCTTGGTCTTGCCGGTGCGCTGGAATTTGACACCGATGTCATCCGCTTCACCTATTCATCGATGACGACGCCGTCGCAATTGTTCGACTACGACATGAGCACGCGCGAGCGCACGCTTTTGAAGACCCAGGAGGTTCCGAGCGGTCACGATGCGTCGAACTATGTGACGCGGCGGGTGATGGCGCGCGCCCACGATGATGAAACTGTGCCTGTCTCGCTATTATACCACAAGGACACGCCGCTCGACGGCTCGGCGCCCTGTCTTCTCTATGGTTACGGCGCCTATGGCATTTCGATTCCCGCCTCATTCAACACCAATTGCCTGTCGCTGGCCGATCGCGGTTTTGTTTACGCCATTGCCCATGTGCGCGGCGGCAAGGATCGCGGCTACCGCTGGTACGACGATGGCAAGCGCGCCAACAAGATCAACACATTCAAGGACTTCATCGCCGCGGCGCAATATTTGATTCAAGAAAACTATACGTCAAAAGGCCGGATCATTGCGCATGGCGGATCGGCCGGCGGCATGCTGATGGGTGCGGTTGCGAATATGGCGCCGGCGCTTTTCGGCGGCATCATCGCTGAGGTGCCGTTTGTCGATGTCTTGAACACCATGCTCGACGACACGCTGCCCCTCACCCCGCCGGAATGGCCCGAATGGGGCAATCCAGCCACCTCGCCGGACGATTACAAAACCATCGCCGCCTATTCGCCTTATGACAATGTGATCGCCCAAGCCTATCCGCCGATCCTTGCCGTGGCGGGGCTCACCGATCCGCGCGTCACCTATTGGGAGCCGGCCAAATGGATTGCGCGCCTGCGTGAGGTGAAGACCGACGCAAATCCGGCGCTCTTCAAGGTTCACATGACTTCCGGTCACGGCGGCGCGTCGGGGCGGTTCTCAAGACTGGAAGAAGTCGCCTTCTCGTATGCCTTTGCCATCAAAACGGCACAAGCGCCGCGCATGTTGACCGGGTGAGCGGCGCTATCAGTCGTGGAAAGGCGGAAAAGATGAAGAAGTCACCCATTTTGCTCCTTGCCGGTCTCATTGCCGGCACGGGCCTTGTGCCGGTTCAGCCAGCCAGCGCCGCCCCGCCGCGGCTCGAAGGCAAGACATGTCCGTTCAAAGTGCCGCCGGGAACCTGGGTTGGTTATTTCGACGGCTACAGGGAATCGCCCTTCATCACGCGTGAAGACAGCTATTGGCCGGTCACCCGGCTGCGCTGCTTCAAGACGAGGGCCGATTGCATCGCGTGGAAATACTGGATTCAAACCGATTTCCCGGCCGGCACCCGCACCACATGGTGCCGCTTGAAATAGCACGGAGCGGTTTTTGTCTCGGCAGGCGTGCTTCGTCAGGGCGCGGCGGGCTTGAATGCGAACATTCCTCGAGTGAATCAGGTTCGCCATAAGCGAGCCTTCAAGCACGACACCCTAAAGCCAGCCCTTGTAGCGGAAATAGGCGAGTGGCATCAGGGCTGACAGGACCATCAGGACGATAGCCATCGGATAGCCGATCAGCCAGTCAAGCTCCGGCATGTGCTTGAAGTTCATGCCGTAAATCGATGCCACAAGGGTGGGCGGCATGAAGCCGACGGCGGCGACCGAGAAGATTTTGATGATGGCGTTTTGCTCGACCGACACAAGGCCGATAATCGTGTCGAGCAGGAAAGTGATCTTGTTTTGCAGGAATTCACCGTGATCGATGAGCGATTTGGCGTCGCGGTCCAGTGATTTGATCCGCGCGGTTGATTTCGACTTCGACTTTTCGCTCGCATTCAGCACGCTGACATAAACGACGAGACGGCTGAGCCCGGAAAGCGCTTCGTGCAGTTTGGACAGGAGCGAGCCTTGCTGACCGAGATGGCGCATCGACTTTCGAAACCCGGCGGTGGTCAGCGGTGCATCCTTGCCCGCGGTATTGAACAGGCGGGTTGATTCTTCCTCAAGCCGGGCGGAAATCCCCTCAAGAATGTCTGCCGCCCGGTCAGTCACTGATTCAAGTATTCCGAGGAAAATCGAAAACCCGTCGCAGCTTGGCGAAATGAGACCGCCGGCCGGCCGGGTTGCATACTTTTCAAACAGGATGAACGATTTCGGCCGGATATAGCGCACCGTGATCAGCCGCTTGCCGCACAGGATAAACGTGACAGGCTGCAGCCCCGGATGATCGGTGTCGACAGAATGCAGCAGCGGGGTCGTTATGTAGTAGGCGCCGTTTTCGGAATAGAAGCGGCTCGACTCCTCAATTTCCTTCATGTCTTCGTGGGTCGGGATCTCGACTTTGGCGAGCGCCTCCACCCGCTTGTCTTCGTCCTTGGAAGGTTCGAGAAGATCGATCCACACCGCGTTTTCCGGCAAGATGTCGCCGTGGCCTATCAGCGACATCGCAAGGTGGTCATTCTCAACAGTGAACACACGGATCATTTTGCCATCCAGCGGAAGATCAACGGGTTTTGACTAAAGCCAATCATCGTATCTCCAAATTGCTGACCGAGTCCCAAACTCAGACAAACTGCCCGAGGCCCGGGATTGAGGCCACGATTTCATCGACTTGCCCGTCACCAAGTTTTTCGCGCCCGAAGCGGATTGTCTCTTTGGCGACACCGGTGATCTCGCCCATCCCAAGGCCGGCCGCCATCAGTTGCGAGCCAAGTCCCATCACGCCCGGCATGAAACCCGGCTTGTAATTGGCAGCGGCAACAGCTTCCTGCGCGCCCGGCATGGCGGCGATCATCGCGGCGACCTTGTCGGCGGGGCCTTCTGATTGAAGGAAGCCGAGCATCATGCCAACCGCACTCTTCGCCGTCTCAGCGTCGATCCCGACATTGGCGACAATCCTGTCAATGAGTTCATTCATGCTAAGCTCCGCTTGCTGCAATTACCGTCAACGTGAATTGCACAAAGGCGCGGCGCTGCACAAGTGGTTCCGCGCGTAATGGCGGCAGCGACCGTCGTGTCAGAGAAACTCTCTCAAACCCAAAACCGAATCGACAAGCTCGTCCGTCTCCGGCTTGCCGAGCTTTTCGCGGGCATATCGAATGGTCTCACGAATAACGCTGGTGGCCTCATCGGCGGTGAGGCCGCCCGCGACCAATTGCGAGCCAAGGTCAATGGCGCCGCGTCTGGCGCCATTTTTGAAGCCCGCCCGGTCCATCGCCTCTTGCGCTCCGGGCGTGGCGTCAACAAGGCGTGACACCTTGTGAGCGGAGCCTGATCCTTTCAGGAAACCCAGTGTCATGCCGATGGCCCATTCCGCCCGCCCCGCATCAAGACCCACATGCGCCACCACCCGGCTCGACAAAACCTTCACAAAAACGTCTCCCGCCCCACTTACCTTTACGTCATATGCACAATCGAAGCGGGAAAACAAGACACACAACACGCTTATCTGGAATTGTCTCAGTGTCTGTTCAAGAATTCGATGTCGAGAGTCAGATGGTGTGGTTTTGTGAGCACCGGAGCGGAGCGAACTTGTGTTCGTGAGCACCGGAAGCGGAAGAAACCCGCATCAGATGGCCGCGAGATTGGGACAGACACTCAGGTTGTACCCATTGTTAACACGCAGGCGGGCCCGTATATCTGCCGCGACCGCACCGGCCGTTCGCCGGGCATCTTGGGACGGACAAAATGCTGCAGAACGACAAGCTCTTCATTGGCGCAAGCCGCAAGCCCGACGATACCCTGCAGAAGGCGGAATATCTGGCGCTCAAATACGCCAACCGTCACGGCCTGGTGACGGGCGCCACGGGCACCGGCAAGACGGTGACGCTGCAAATCCTTGCCGAAGCTTTTTCAAATGCCGGAGTGCCGGTCTTTGCAGCCGATATCAAGGGTGACTTGTCCGGTATCGCGGCGATGGGCGAACAGAAGGACTTTCTGGTCAAGCGCGCCGAGCAAATTGGCCTTGATCCTTATGAGAACCAGGAGTTTCCGGTTATTTTTTGGGATCTCTTCGGCGAGCAGGGCCACCCCATTCGTGCAACGGTGTCGGACATGGGGCCGCTGCTGCTGTCGCGCATGATGAACCTTTCCGAGGCGCAGGAAGGCGTTCTGAACATCGCCTTCAAGATCGCCGACGAAGAGGGTCTTCTCCTCCTCGACATGAAGGATCTGGGTTCGCAACTGGCCTATGTCGCCGAGCGCGCCAAAGAGCTGCAGTCGCGCTACGGCAATGTGAACAAGGATTCGGTCGGGGCCATCCAGCGCTCGCTGTTGGTTCTTGAGCAGCAGGGCGCCGAGCATTTTTTCGGAGAGCCGGCGCTGAATATATCCGATCTGATGCGCACGACTTCTGACGGACGCGGCGCCATCAATATTCTGGCCGCCGACAAATTGATGCTCAACCCAAGGCTCTATGCAACATTCCTGTTATGGATGCTTTCCGAACTGTTCGAAGTGCTGCCGGAAGTCGGTGATCCGGACAAGCCGAAGCTGGTTTTCTTTTTCGACGAGGCGCATCTGCTCTTTAACGAAGCGCCGAAATATCTCGTTGAGCGGGTCGAGCAGGTCGTCCGCCTTATCCGTTCAAAGGGCGTCGGTGTGTATTTTGTGACGCAAAATCCGCTTGATGTTCCCGACACCGTTCTGGCGCAGCTTGGCAACCGCTTTCAGCACGCGCTGCGCGCCTATACGCCGCGCGAAACCAAAGCGGTGAAGGCGGCATCCGAGACCTTCAGGCCCAACCCGGATTTTGATTGCTACGAGACAATTACCAAACTTGGAACCGGTGAGGCGCTGATCTCGACACTTGAAGAGAAAGGCATTCCCTCAATGGTTCAGCGCACTTTGATCCGCCCGCCCGCCTCCCGGCTTGGACCCATCACGCCGCAGGAGCGCCAGGCGGTCGTCGCTCAAAGCCCGGTTGCCGGCCAATATGATCAGACCATTGACCGCGAATCTGCGTTCGAAGTCCTGCACAAAAGGGTCTCGCAAGGCCGCGTCAAACCTGACACTGAGGAAGAAGCCGCGCAGCCCAAGGGCAATGGCGGCGGCTGGACGCTGCCGGATTTTGGCGGAACCCGCACATCAAGAGAGCCAGCAAGAGAGCCGGTCCGCGCACCGGCGCCGCGCCCGTCCAACCGGCAGACGGTGACGGAGGCGGCGATGAAATCGGTTGTGCGTTCGGTGAGTTCGTCGCTTGGCAGGGCGCTGGTGCGCGGCATACTGGGCAGCCTGTCGCGGCGATAGGATCATTGGTTCCGGGCCATAAACCTGGCAATCTTTCGGCGTCACGCTCCAAAGCGCGCCCGCCCTCGCAAGAGGGCGGGCGCATCAAATTGTTAGTCGCAGCAGGGCAGCCCGATGCAGCAAGGTGCGCCGGAGCAACACATCTCAGCAGCGGATGCGGCCGCAGTTAGCGCCACAAAGAGCAGAAGTGTTGAAATAATCAGGTTTCTCATGTGTATCTCCATAAAATCGGATTGATCTCAGTCAAATCTTCAATGGCGCAGGCCTCGTGGGGGCGGTGTGGCCGGTCGCCGAAACAGCTCGAAATTTGCCGGGACACTCATGACAAATGCAAGCTGTGCAAAAGTGAAATGCGGCGTGTTCAAAACGGCGGGTTCACTGATGGCAGTTTGGCAGGCCAAGGCACATGACAAGCCGCCCGAGTAAAGTTTGCTTTCGCACTGCCCGCATTCACTCGCAGACGCTGCAACCGGACAATTTCCCTTGCATGGTGACGCCAACGCGCTTCCAGCCAACCACAGCGCAGTGCACAACGCCACAAGCGCGAGAATGATCTGTGCGGAAATTGGCTTTGACATGGGCCCGTGATGCCACATCTTGGTCCGGAGGGGAATTCAAGTTTTCGCGATGCGTATCGTTTGGAATAAAACACAATAATATCAATGTTTTAAACAGCTCTATCGAGCCGCCGCCGCAATTGCCGCAAGCGTGTGGCCGGCACCGGATTACTTTCATCGGCAATTTCATTGCCCGCGCATCAATCCACCACTATATGAGCGAGACGGCTCAAACTCTTCCACGGGCCCGGTTTTCAATTTTTCCAAGGAGTCTCCCCATGGCCTTTACCCTACCGGACCTCACCTATGATTATGATGCGCTGGCGCCGTTCATGTCGCGCGAGACGCTCGAATATCATCACGACAAGCATCACAAGGCCTATGTCGACAATGGCAACAAATTGGCGGCGGAAGCGGGCATGGAAGCCCATTCGCTGGAGGACATCGTCAAACAGTCGTTTGGCAAGCATGCCGCGCTGTTCAACAATGCCGGCCAGAATTACAACCATATTCATTTCTGGAAATGGATGAAGAAGGGCGGCGGCGGCACGAAGCTGCCGGGCAAGCTGCAAAAGGCTGTCGACAGCGATCTTGGCGGATACGACAAGTTCAAGGCGGATTTCATTGCCGCGGGAACCACCCAGTTCGGCTCCGGCTGGGCCTGGGTGTCGGTCAAGAACGGCAAGCTGGAAATCTCGAAGACGCCGAATGGCGAGAACCCGCTCGTGCATGGCGGCAAGCCGGTGCTCGGTGTCGATGTGTGGGAGCATTCCTACTATATCGACTACCGCAACGCACGCCCGAAATATCTCGAGGCCTTTGTCGACAGCCTGATCAACTGGGACTATGTGCTTGAGATGTATGAGGCTGCCTCAGCCTGAAGATTGCAGTAATTGATATCAACCGAAGGCCTCCGCTCCAACGGGTGGGGGCCTTGTTGTTGACGGTCCGTCAACATGGCGGCACAGGCGTTCACGTAAGTGTGAAGTGAACTCTTCGCGCGCGCGTTGCAGTCTGCGGACAGGGACGGCAGCCCGACACCGAAATGAGAGGAACCAATTGATGAAGAGAATCCTTGCTGGACTTGCACTTGCCGCCATTACGTTCACTTCTGTCGCGGCAAACGCGGATCCGATCGCTGACCGTATCGCGCTCATGAAGGCCAATGGCAAAGCGGTGGGCACCATGGTGCCAATCGCCAAGGGCGAAGCGCCGTTTGATGCAGCCATTGTGGCGGCCGGGCTCGCCGCAATCAATGAAGACGCCATGAAGATGGATGTCGC
>JANNRN010000512.1:0-1570 GCA_031401375.1 Phyllobacteriaceae bacterium
GGGGGCTTGGTCCAGTTGCCGGTGGCCGTCGGCGCCGAGTAATTCCGGCCAAATGAGGAAGAGTGAGAATGCCGAAATTTGCTGCCAATCTGACGATGCTATTCAATGAACTGCCGTTCCTCGACCGTTTTCAAGCGGCGAAGAAGGCCGGCTTCGACGCTGTCGAGTATTTGTTTCCCTATGACTTCGACAAGCATGACCTTCGGGCAAGGCTCGACCGTTATGGCCTCGCGCAGGTGTTGCATAATCTGCCTGTCGGCGACTGGGCGGCGGGTGGCCGCGGTTTGATGATCTTTCCCGAACGCAAGGCTGAATTTCGCGATGGGGTAGCCAAGGCGATCGAATTTGCCACCACACTCGGCTGTTCCCAGGTGAACTGCCTTTCAGGCATTGCGCCAGAGGGCCGCGATCGCAAGGAGCTGCACGCGAGCGCGGTCGACAATCTGCGCTACGCTGCGGATGAACTTGGCAAGAGGGGCATCAAGCTTCTGATCGAACCCATCAATCACTATGACATTCCGCGCTTTTTTCTGAACACGGTAGAAGACGCCGCTCAGATCATAGAGGAAGTGGGCAGCGACAATCTCTATATCCAGTATGATCTATATCATCAGCAACGCACGCGCGGCGAACTCCTGGCAACCTATTCGAAGTTCAAGGATCGCATCGCGCATGTGCAGCTGGCTGACAATCCGGGTCGCAATGAACCGGGAACCGGCGAAATCAACTATTCCTACGTCTTCCCGGCACTTGCCGCCGCGGGTTATGATGGGTGGATTGGTTGTGAGTACAAGCCCAGGACAACAACCGAAGACGGCCTCGGCTGGCTCAAGAAATATTGAAAAATTCGTGACTTTTCAGGTAAATACCGGAGGGAATTGATATGGCAAAGATTGGCTTCATCGGACTTGGCGTCATGGGAACACCCATGGCCCGTCACCTGCAAAATGCAGGTCACCAAGTGTTCACTTCCAAGTTCATTTTTCCGCCCCACAAGGACCTGACTGACAACGGGCTGGTCATCCTTGCAGACCCGAAGACGGTCGCGCAGGAAACAGAAACCGTCATCACCATGTTGCCGGACACGCCCGATGTCGAAGGCGTTCTGCTCGGCGAAAATGGTGTTTGCGACGGCGTTGGCCCGGGCAAACTGGTCATTGACATGAGCTCGATTGCACCGCTGCCGACGAAGGAATTCGCCAAGAAAATCCGTGCCAAAGGTGCGGAATACCTTGATGCGCCGGTGTCGGGCGGCGAGGTTGGCGCCAAGGGCGCGACGCTGTCGATCATGGTGGGCGGGGCGCAGGCGTCATTTGACCGCGCAAAGCCGCTGTTTGACCTGCTTGGCAAGAATATCACGCTGGTCGGCGAATGCGGCGATGGCCAGATCACCAAAATTGCCAACCAGATCATCGTCGGCCTCACCATTGAAGCGGTTGCCGAAGCGCTGGTGTTTGCGTCGAAAGCCGGCGCTGACCCGGCAAAGGTGCGCAGCGCGCTGATGGGTGGATTTGCCGCGTCCCGCATTCTTGAAGTGCATGGCGAGCGCATGGTGAAACGCACTTTTGCA
>JANNRN010000513.1:0-5386 GCA_031401375.1 Phyllobacteriaceae bacterium
CTTCATGTGCCGTGTGTCCTTCAGCCCCATCCGGTCATGATGACCGACAATCGCCGAGCCTTCGCCATCGCTCGTCCAGTTCTTGCAGGTCGTATCGCCGCCAGCGGTGGAGTACATGCCCATCGGGTCGGAGCCGGTCAAAATGTCATGCATGTTGGTGGCGTCGCCCCTTCCCATGACCATCTCGCCTTTTTCGGAGAGCGCCGTGTCCTTGGTCACATTCGAAGCATCTGAATGGAGTTCCTCAACCGAAGCGGCAACGACGGCGCCCTTGGCATTCTGCCACGGGCCTTTGCCAATGCGCTCGCGCGCATTGACGCCGGCTTCGCCTTGCGGGGCGGTGCTCGAAAGATAGGCCTTCCAATTGGTTCTGGTTGCGCCTGCCGCCTTGGCGAGCGCGGCGCAATGGGCATCCGCACCCTCAAGGCCGCCGAGATTGGCGCCTTTTCCCATGCCGGCGCCGGTGACGAAAAACGACATATCGGCCTGCTGCGCCAGCGCTGGCATTGCAATGGCAACAGCGCCGAGCGCCAGCATTCCGGCAATGGCGGTCTTGATTGAAAGTGACATGGAAACCTCCGCTAACTGTGATGTGAAATCAATTCTGCAGCCTCGCCCGGCATTGACGCTAACATCAATATCGAGCCGCCCGAAGCAGCAATCGCTGTCAGTGAGATAACAATATCGCGAGCAGAGGGCCTATTTCAGCGACGCTTCCATTTCGGCAATGAAGGCGGCGGCGCCGTATTGCGCGTTCGTGACGCTCGCATCGGCGGCGCTGAGCAACTCGGCGAGCACGGCCGCAATGGACTCCGCCTCGGATATTTGCCCATCGGCATTCAAATCCCATCGGGTGATGATGGCGGCGCGGGCTGCTCCATAGGCCGCCTTCTGCGAATTGCTTTCCGCCAGCGGCTCAAAGCCCATCGATATCACCTGAAATTCCTCAAGGCTCGCGCCCCCGTTTCCATCCGCATCAAGCGCGGCGAAAATGGATTTCGCGCCGGCCACGACTTCCTTCACGTCAGCCTTGCCGCTGGCGTCGGTGTCAAACACCTTGAAGCTTTCAGCGCGCGCCGCCATGATTTCTTCCGCCAAACGATCTTGCGCCGCCGCGTTTGCAACGGTGAACATTGATCCAGCCAGGATCGTCAGGAAAACAGCTCTCATCGTGCATCTCCAATTCTTGGGGTTTCCAGGACACAGTATTCAACTCTGCCCTGCCGGACAAGCTCGCAGCCGCCTCCTCAGACGTTTCGCCGCGGCGCCTGAACTCTGGTGTTTTGCGCTTCGATCAGCATGATTTTCTGCCAGATTTTGCGCGACAGGTTACTGCCGAGATTTTCAATGTCATTGACCGCTTCGGCAACACCGTCATCGTTGACCGACTGCGCATAAAGCGCGGCAAGTTTGCCGGTGACGGCGAGCATTTCCGAGCAATAGTCGAGATAACGGGCGAGCTCGCCCGCCGTGAAAGGCCGGTCCGGCGAGGCTTTGGTCGGCTTGTAGGAGGCGGATAATGCGGCCGGATCCTTGGTCAACTGGTGCATGTCGATGACATGGATGAGCGAGCGCAGGCCGTGCAGGTTTTTCGCCACGCGCCGCCGCTTGATCCGCGCCTCAAGGCGAATGAGAGCAGTGAGGCCGAGCGCGGCCAGCACGGTTGTATTGATCGCCGCCTCAATGCTTTGCACCGAACCGACCGCTTCGTGCGACAGGCGGTTGAAGGAAATGAACGTGCCCACCGACAGGAACAGCGCTGCGCCGCCAAAGACAAGGGCTGCGATAAACAGGCGCAGCCACCAGATCGGCGTTTCGAGCGCCTTGGCTTCGCGTGTCGTGTCGCGGGTCAGCGCAACGATTTCGGCTGCGACTTTCTTTAATCCGGTATCGGCAAACCGCGCCGCCACCCGCGCATCAAGCAGGATGGCGGTGGCAAGGATCTTTTCCGGATCAAGCGTGCGGTAGGGCATCAGCGATGATTAGCCGCAGATGTTGATTCGCGCAAAGCGGCTGGCGATGACTCCTGAACCGCTGCCCCCTCACCCTGCCCTCTCCCCGTTGGGGCGAGGAGGAGACATCTTCCGCAGCGTATCAGGCATGAACTCCTCCTCTCCCTCGGGGGAGAGGGCAGGGTGAGGGGGCAGCGGTGAAGATAGAATGAGGTGGAACGCCAATCCGCAATGCCAGCCTTTTGCAGCCGCCGGAATTCCATTCGGTTTGGACCGAGGAAGCTGTGGTTACGAAACTGCCAGCTTCAAGCGGCACGCAATGCCGCCTGCACCGCCTGCGGCGCGCGCGCGATAACAAGAAGGTAGGCGCGCGCCGATCCCTCTGGAACGCGGGTCCCCTGTTCCCAGTGCCGCAACGTATTGACGCTGAAGCCGAAACGGCCGGCGAACTCTTGCTGCGACATGCCGAGCTTGGCGCGGATGGCCTTCACATCTACGCGGGCGGGAATGTGAACGCCAAAGCTGTTCGTATCCGCAGTCCCGTCCGCGTAGGCGATGGCTTCTTGCAGCCCGCGTTTGATGGAGTCCGCGACGCTTGTCATTTTGATTTCCTCTTGTATTTAGCGACGAGTATTTCAGTCATTTGCTTAAAATCATGACGGTCTTGCTGGCTCAGATCAGACCGGTCATTCTTTGCATAGGCGGTCAGCGCGAATATCGGCATGCCAGCGTCGTGATAGAAATAGATCACACGTGCCCCGCCGCTTTTGCCGCGTCCTTCCAAGGCCCAGCGCAGTTTGCGAACCCCGCCGGTTCCTTGGATCAAGTCTCCGGCAGCAGGATTATAGGCGAGATAGTCGACCAGCAAGGCACGCTCTGCATCGCTCATCTGCTTTCGGGTCGCCGACAAAAATTCCGGTGTTTCAACGACCGTGACAGGGATGGAAGTCATGGAGTAGATATAATCCAATGGATTACAAAAGACAATGAAATTCAAACAGGCCGGATTTGCATTCGTCAGCCTTGGGAAGGGCTGGAATGATCGAGGCCTTCGGTTGGGGATGGCCTGATCTTATGCAGTTTTGCGCGGACGTCCGCCCCGTTTTCCGTTTTCCCGCGCGGCTAGCGTCTTGCTGGTCGAGCGCGACGCCCCGCCGATGCGCCCCATCTGTCCAGCCATCCACTTGGCTGAGCCAAACACGCCTTCCAGCAGCGCCGGAACATAAACATCGGCGTCGAGTTTGGGAAAATGCAGGCCAAGACCGGAGGGTGTGATCTCTATTTCAGAAAGGCCATCCGAAGGGGCGTTTTCCAATCCTTGCGCCTGCCCTGGTGAAAAGCTGATCTCAATACCGGTGGACAGTTCGACCACGATTCGGTCCCGCGCCGCATCGAAATGTGCGCGGGTCGCATGAGGGCCGAGAAGGCGCTGTTCGCCGCGCAAGGCAGCTGCGTCAAAGCTGGATTTGTCGAATGAATCACCCATGAATGCGTCTCCAGGCATTGAGCAAAATGCCCTGATTTTCTGCGACCAGCCGCAACGCCCTGCGGGCATCCGGTTCTGCACAGGAATAGACTTCGCGCAATTCAATTCCGATCAAATTGATCACTGCTTCCCAATCCGGCCCGACAACATGAACATGTGCCGACGGATGGCCATTTGGATAAATGACGAACCGCAGCCCATCCAAGCGAAGCACTGTTGGCATGAACAATAACCCAAGCGATTTGGTTTGTCATCTGTCTTGTGGCTGTGGCTTGCGCTTTTCCTAATCCCGCAGCAACTCATTGATGCTGGTCTTCGCCCGCGTCTTCTCGTCCACCGTCTTCACAATCACCACGCAATAGAGCGAGGCTCCTGGCTCGCCGTTGGGCGCGGGTTTGCCGGGGAGGGTGCCTGCGACGACGACCGAGTTTGCCGGAATCTCGCCATAGGTCACCTCGCCGGTGGCGCGGTTGACGATTTTTGTGCTTTTGCCGACGTAAACGCCCATGCCGAGCACGGCGCCCTGACGCACGATGCAGCCTTCGACCACTTCCGAGCGCGCGCCGATGAAGCAATTGTCCTCAATGATCGTCGGCCCCGCCTGCATCGGCTCCAGAACGCCGCCAATACCGACGCCGCCGGACAAATGCACGTGCTTGCCGATCTGGGCGCAGGAGCCGACCGAGGCCCAGGTGTCGACCATGGTGCCTTCATCCACATAAGCGCCGAGATTGACAAAGCTTGGCATCAGCACCGCGCCCTTGGCGATAAAGGCCGAACGGCGCACGATGGCGCCGGGCACCGCGCGAAAACCGGCGGCGCGGAAATCGGCCTCGGACCATCCCGAAAACTTCAGCGGCACCTTGTCGTAACCCTGCGCCAGCGAACCGGTTGAAGTGGTGAACGGCATGATCTGATTGTCTTGCAGGCGAAACGACAGCAGCACGGCTTTCTTGAGCCATTGGTTGACCACCCACGAACCATCCGTCTGCCGTTCGGCAACGCGCCGTTTGCCGTGGTCCAAAAGGTCCAGCGCCGCCTCGACCGCCTCACGCACTTCACCCTTCGTCGCGGAGGAAATGCCATCGCGTGCGTCGAAGGCGGTTTCGATGGTCTTTTCGAGATCGGCAAAACCGGACTTGGACATAAACGGGCTCCGTGCTAGGCGCGACACATCAGACAGGCGCGGGTTGAAAATTTGCGCGGAGCTTTAGGGGAAAGCATTTTCCCGGTCAATTGAGGGCTGAAGGCGAGCAATGGACGAAAACTCACGAGAGAACGGCGATTACACATCGCTGCCGCGTTCCAGCAAGACGATCAAACAAGTCAAGCAAGTCCCGAAAACGCTGCAATCCTCTTCCGCCGCCTATCGCCTTGCTTTTGCCGATGATGATTTCATGACACGGCGCGAATTGCGGCCCGTTCGCCTTCAGCTCGAATTGCTGAAAACCGAAATGGTGCTGACCGAAAGCGGCATTGTCTCGACCGTGGTGCTGTTCGGCGGCGCGCGCATTCCAGAGCCCGGCAAAGAAGCCTGGGCCGCCAGGAACGAGACGCAAAAGCGGCGGCTGGAAGAGAATTCGCGCTATTACGATGAGGCAAGGCGTTTTGCCCGGATATGTTCTGAACATTCCGCGCAAACCAATTACCGCGAATTTGTCATTACCACCGGCGGCGGTCCGGGTGTGATGGAGGCGGGAAGCCGCGGCGCGGCGGATGTCGGCGCACCCAATATCGGGCTGAACATCGTCTTGCCGCACGAACAGGCGCCGAACGCCTATGTGACGCCCGAACTGTGCTTCAACTTCCATTACTTCGCCGTTCGCAAAATGCACTTCCTCATGCGCGCAAAAGCGGTGGCGGTATTCCCCGGCGGCTTCGGCACGATGGATGAAATGTTCGAATGCCTGACGCTGATGCAGACGGGCCGGATGAAACGCATGCCGGT
>JANNRN010000514.1:0-2880 GCA_031401375.1 Phyllobacteriaceae bacterium
TTTGGCTCTATCCCAATGCGCTTGGCCGCAATGTCGCCGTGGTTTCGGGAACTCTTGCGTTGGCGCTTGCCGTGCCCGGTTTCAGAAACATCATCGAGTACCATGCCGAAATTCTCTACGCGCGCGGCCAGACTGGAATCCGGATGCTCAATCTCGGGCTGCTTGCCGCGCTCAAGGTCTTGTTGCTGGGGCTCGTTCTAATGCCATCGCCTGACACCGCTGAGTGGCTCATGTCGCTCAACGCCGCCTTCGCGGCTTTGTGGTTGTGCTCGGCGCTGTTGACCTATTCGGCACTCAGGCGGCCGGCAAACCGTGTCTGAAACTACTCTTTGACCAGGCGGCGCACATAGGACATGTCCGCGCCGATGAACGACTGCATGCCGATTGCGACTTGTTCGGGTGTCATGGCCGCAATGAAAGAGCGGAACTCGGTTTCCGTTGGCGCCGGTGCGAACCAATACACCTTGCAGAAGTCATCAGTGTCGATGAAATGACCACGCAAGCCTTCGACATCATCGGCGAAATGGCCGTAGATTGTGCATTCCGAAAACCGTCGGCGCCTGCCAATCGCTTCCAGCCAATGTCTTGATTGAACCCGCTCGATCCGCCGGCACATGCCAACCACGCTCTCGCGCCGCCAGGCAATGAGCGTGCCGACATAGCCGTGCGGAAGAATTTCATCCCTGTCGATGTCAAGAAGCAGCGCGGCGTTTTGCGCCCATAATCTCTGGTCGCCGGGAACCGCGACAAGCAGTTCACTGTCGCGGCGAAACAGCCTCAGATCGCCGCCTTTCCAAAGATCTGCGCAATCAAACGGCTTCATGAACGCGACATCGGAGTCGCAGTAAAACAGCGCGTCATCTTCGACCTTTTCGGCGATCGCGATCCGTCGTAATTGCTGAGCGTGCCAGCCACGCAGCGGTAGCGTGCGCAATGAGAGCCATATTCTGCGGCGGCCGAGATAGAACGGATCGGGATAGGCTCGAATCCATTTCGGGAACAGGTCCATCTCGTCGATCACCTGGCGTCTCGGCCCTTCCAATTGCCGAAACAGCGCAACATCATTGTGCTCGACCAGAATGTAGTGCGTGGAAAAGCCCGAGACGTGCTTGTCCACTGTTTCGCAAAGAAGTCTGCACCTTTCGAAATCCGGCGCAAAACTCGCCGTAACAATTGCCGTCTTCATTTCTCAAGCACCAGTTTGTCTGTGCCAGGCGCGCTCGGCGAAAGCGGATTGCCGCGTCCAGATGACGTCCGCTTCACTTTGGCGGCGAGAAGCGAGGCGAGAAAGACCGGATTGCCGACGAGGTATCGGCGCCAGAGTCGCCGGGGCTCGCGCCAAAGCCGGTACATCCATTCGATGCGCAGTTTGAGCATCCAATCAGGCGCGCGCGGCACGGCGCCGGTAAAGATATCGAACAGTGCGCCGACGGCTATTGGCATGGTGCAGTGCCGGGAGTTGATTGAGCGTGCAATCCACAATTCCTGGCGCGGAACTCCCATGGCAACAAGAAGGATGTCCGGATGCAAAGCCTCAAGGCTTGCCAGAATCCGCGGTTCGTCATCGCGGCCAAAAAAACCATCGGCCACCACGGCAAAGCTGTGCTGCGGGCACAATTCCTTAAACGTCCGACAAGCATCATCAGCGATTTTGCGGCGCGCGCCGACAAGGGCAACTTTTAAGTTTCCTTTGTGCCGCTTCAGCAGCAACGGCACCAGGTCTGTCCCATTCAGATTCTCCGGAAACACCGAGCCGTGCAGAACCAGTGAGGCGATGTCGACGCCGACGCCATCGGGCAGAACGAGAAACTGGTCAAACGCCTGTTTCAGTTCCGGCTTTTCTCGGGCAATATTCGCGTTGTTTGCATTGAGAAAAGCGACGGGCGTAAAGCGGCCCGAGGAGATGCAATGATCAAGCAATTCAACCGCCTCGCTCATACGCATTGCGGCAACGGGTATGCCCAGCACTTCGCGCCAGGCATGCGAATGGCGCGTCAGGTTGTTGAACTCGCCCGCCATCACGCAGCCTTCCTGACGAGTTGAAGGCGGAGCTGTTTGATCGCCGCCCGCACTGCCACGTCTTGCAACGCAAGTTGGCGCTTGCGAAACGCTTCACCGTCCGCAGGTGCAAGTTGACCAGAACGGGCGGCTTTCGCCTGCTCAACCAAAGCGTTTGCGAAAGCCGCCGGGTCATCCGATACGAGGCAATTGGCTGGAATGCCGGTGATGCCGCGCAAAGAGTGACTTGTCGCGACCGAGGGCAGCCCGAGTTCGAAGGTTTCGATGGTTTTGAGCTGAACTCCGGTGCCCGAACGGGAAACAAGCGGTATGACGGCACAGGATTGCACGAATGCCGCCGCGTCGGTGACGCGCCCAAGAAGCCTTACTTGCGCAGGCATGTGTTTCATCGCTTCCGGAATGTGCCCGGCAAGACCTATCCGGAAGTCCTGAGGCAAGTATCTCACCACCTCCTGAAGGAACCATTCCAGTCCGACGCGGTTCGGCTGCCAGGTCCAGGTTCCAATGAGGCCCGCATCAAACTCAATGGCACGCGGCCAAGAAGAATCTGCAATCCGCGCATTTGTCACCAGCGGCAACACGACAGACCTGTCCTTGCCCAGAACACCGAGCGGAGCCCGGTCTTCATCGGCAAGCGCAAGCGTGCACGCGGCGCGCGATGTCAGCGTGATTTCGAGGGTGCGCAACAGCTTTGCTTCCCTTCGAAAGAACATGCGCTTCATCGCGCTGTCCGCACTGCGTGCATTTTCCTCGGCAGATTGGAATTCCACATTGTGGGCAACATAAATAGAGGGCTTGTCCTGAAACAGTCCTTGAAAGGCGCCCGCCAAAGTGACGCCGTTGACAACGTAACCATCGAAG
>JANNRN010000515.1:0-11631 GCA_031401375.1 Phyllobacteriaceae bacterium
CATGGGTGCAGTTGGAAAACCGGCACGCGGCGATCAACGCCTGGATGTCATCGAAGACCGCATCGATACCATCCGCCACGTCCACCACTTGCAATTCGCGCATGCCCGGCGTGTCGATCAGCCACGCACCGGAAGGCAGCAGATGCAGGGAACGGCCCGAGGTCGTATGGCGACCGCGTGCATCGTCTTCGCGAATGCCCTTGGTCGCCTGTATCTGACTGCCAATGAGCGCGTTGACCAGTGTCGATTTGCCGACGCCGGACGATCCCATCAGGGCGATGGTTTGACCCCGGACAAGCCAGGGCGCCAGCAGCGATTCAACGCCGGCGCCCTTGGCATTGATGGTGATTACGGCAAGGTCCGGCTTCATCGCGCGGGCCTGTTCGGCAAAGCTTTCAGCGTCATCGACAAGGTCGGCCTTGGTGATGACGATGACGGGCGCGACTTCCGCCTCGAAGGCCAGCGCCAGATAGCGCTCCAGCCGCGCGATGTTGAAATCAAGATTTGCAGAAGTGACGATCAGCACCGTGTCAACATTGGCCAGGATCGATTGGCTGCGCGACGTATTGCCGGCATTGCGCCGTTTGAACAGGCTCTTGCGTGGGTAGATGGCGGCGATTTTCGAGTTGGCGCGGTCAAACGCGATCCAGTCGCCGACCGTTGGCTGCTCGCCTTCGCCGGGCCGCTGATAGGTCGTGAGGATCCGCCCCGAGAATTGCGGTCCCGCCACATCAAGCGCGTCGCGATGCACGGCGGTTACGCGCACGGGCATGGTGTCGGCAAGGTGAAGTTTGATTGCGGCGTCTTCAAAATGCGCTGACCATCCATAGTCGGCAAGCGTCAGTTTGTCTTCTGTTGAAATATCCAATTTCGTCATCCCGTATTCAGCATGAATGGAACGCGGCACGGCAATGAAGCGGCTGCGGGTTCATGTCAGAGGCTGACGGGAAGGCTTGGATGTTGACGCGAGATGCCAATTTGGTGAGGCTAAGCGCCCGCAATCCGGCCAGCCGGCAGGGTGGCAATGGGCATGTAGCAATCCTCCCGTGGCTGAATGGCTTCGATGGCGCCAAGCTAGTCTGTTACGCCGCTTTGGTCAAATCACATTCAGTTCGAAAAATGGCCGGTTGGCCGTGATGCGCTCATAGGAAAACGCTGAACAATCAAGGGTCTGATATTTTCCGGTCATGATCATTTCGGCGATGGCGCGCCCCGCCGCCGGGGCCTGCTGTACGCCATGGCCGGAAAAACCGGTGATGAAATGCAGGTTCGAGATCTCTGGATGCGGCCCGATCACGGCGTTCTGGTCGAGCACATTGTAATCGTAATGGCCGACCCATGCGCCTTCTGATCGAAGGGCTTCGAAAGCCGGGATGCGATGCGCAAGCGTTGGCCAGAGGATGTCCTCGAATTCGTTCCACGCCGGATCAAAATCATCGTCCCGCGCACGGGCGTCTTCATCCTGCGGCGGCGAAACGCCGCAAATGTAGCGGTCGCCTTCGGGCCGCACATAAACGCCGCCGGGGTCAACCACCAAAGGCATGTCCGCAAAACGCGCCTCGGCCTTGAAGATGAAGACGGTGCGCTTGCGCGGCTCGACCGGCAGCGCAATGCCCGCGAGCGCTGCGACATCGCCGGCTTGGGGACCCGCGGCAATCACGATGTGACGCGCGGAAATCACTGTGCCGTCGCCAAGGGTGAGCGTTACAGCGTTTGCACCTTTCAGCGTGATTGCGCTGACCGCGCCGCTGATCAGGGTTGCGCCACGCTCTTTGGCGCTCCGGCGAAAATACTGCGTCAATCCGAGTGCGTCGAACCAGCCCTCATTGGCATAGCCGAAAGTGCCCGCCGCGACGCCATCGGTGTTCAGCCAGGCAAAGCGTGCCGAGAGCGCTGCCGGATCTTCCATGATCACGCTGGATCGCTCTTCAGTCTGCACGGCGTAGTTCTGCTCTAGGATCGGCAGGCCTGCATCGGATGCGAGCACGAGATAGCCATTTTCCTTGAATGCAATGACCGGTGTTTCATGTGCGGCATTGATATCGCGGATCATGGCGAGGCTTGCCATAGACAGGCGGATGTTTTCGGCCTGACTGAATTGCTGGCGGATGCCCGAGCATGAAAGGGCGGTCGCCGCGCGCCGGAAGCTGGCGTCACGCTCGATCAATGCGACACTGCCGCCAAAGCCCATCCGGTTCAAATGCCAGGCGACGGCGCTGCCGGATATGGCTCCACCGATGATGGCGATGTCAAAATGCTGCATTGTGTGCTCCGGATGGGAGCAGAACCAGTTTTTGTAACGCTGTTCAAGTCGTGACGCTTGCCATTGGTGCTGCTTTTGCGGAAAAAGAGCGCCAGCCGTGATTGCTCCGGTCATTGCCGCCCGGCTTTCGGGGGCAGACCTTAAGGCACGGAGGGAAGTGGCGCATGATGCTCTATCGAATCCTCACCGGGGCCGATGACTCGGCCTTCTGTCATAAGGTGACAGCCGCGCTCAACAAGGGTTGGCTCTTGCACGGCAGTCCGGCGCTCACTTTCGATCCGCTGCAGGGGCGCGTGATCTGCGCTCAGGCGGTGATGAAGGAAGTCGAGGGCCAGACCTATGCGCCGGAAATGAAGCTTTCGCAGTATTAGAGCATCGTGCGAAAAAGTGTGTGCGGTTTTTCGCGAAAACGATGCGATAAAACAAAGACTTAGAAGTCCTGCCGGCGGGGCCTCTGGTTTCAAACACTTTCTTCAAGCTTGTCGATGTCATCGTCGCTCAGGCCGAAATGATGGCCGATTTCGTGGATGAGAACATGGGTGACAATTTCGTTCAGCGTTTCCTCGTTTTCAGCCCAATAATCGAGTATCGCGCGGCGAAACAGTGTCACGCGGTTCGGTTCCTCGCCGGTGGCCGGATCGGTCCTGTCGGCAAGGGAACGGCCTTCGAACAGGCCGAGAAGATCAAACGGGCTTTCCAGCGACAGATCATCCATGGTCTGGTCGTCCGGAAAATCCTCGACCACAATGATGACGTCGCCGCTCAGCACGCGGAACTGCTCGGGCAGATGCGCATAGGCCTCCAGCACCAGCGATTCCATCTCGCTCAATGATGGCGAAAGCCGTTCGCCCCAGTCACCTGTCTGATCGATGCGCGCCATGAATGTTCCGTGTGGTGGCAGGAGATATAGTCACTGGCTTTGTGCAGTGCAAACCCGAGATCCTGACCCTAGAGCATCGTGCGAAAAAGTGTGTGCGGTTTTTCGCAAAAACGATGCGATAAAACAAAGACTTAGAGTGGCAGTTCCGATTCTATCGGAACGCCCGCCGCTCTAGAATTCAATCCTCGATTTCCCTTGCCTCGGAAGGGAGCAGGATCGGTATGCCGTCCCTGATGGGAAAGGCGAGTTTGGCGGATTTGGAGATCAGCTCGTTGTTCTTGCGATCAAAGGTCAGCGTTCCCTTCGTCAAAGGGCAAACCAGAAGATCAAGCAGTTTCGGGTTGATCGAGATCTGAACCGGCTTGTCCACAACGCATTCCATTCAGTTTTATTGAAGATTTGACCCGGTTTCGCCTTGCCGCGCCAGACTGATCTCGGTGATGGCGATCAGCGTGTCGGCGCGGGTCTTAAGGTCCGGCGCCTCCAGCAGCGCCTGCTTTTCCGCCGGCCCATAGGGGGACATCATCGACAGCGCATTGACGAGGATGGCGGTTGAGGCGCGGTTGACGCCCTCCCAGTCGGCATCCATGCCGTTGGCTTCCAGATAGGATCTGAAGGCGCGCAGAAGTTCCGCCCGGTTGACGGCTTCCGCGCCGGTATCCGGTTCAAGATCGGCAGTGAACGGCAGGATGCGGCATTGGCGGAACGCCGTGCCGGACATGACTTCCGCGTCAATGCGGAACCGGCTGATCCCGGTCAGCGAAATGTGGTAGCGCCCGTCCTCGATTTCAGCGAATTGGGTGATCCGCCCAAGGCAACCGATCGAACAGAGTTCGGGACTTGCCTTGGATTCATTGCCTTCGGTGAAGGCCGGCTGGACCATGCCGATAATGCGCGCGCCAGCCATAGCCGCATCCACCATCGCGATATAGCGCGGTTCGAATATGTTAAGCGGCATTTGCCCGCCCGGAAGAAGCAACGCGGAGGCGAGCGGAAAAACCGGCACCACTTCCGGGAAATCCGTCGCCTTCACGTATGATTTAATTCCAATGCGCATTGGCAGCACCCCTGATGACCAATGAAATGGTGCTTGCCATTCCTATCTCAAGTGGCAGATCGTTTCAAACAATACGCAATCACGAAAACAGTGCAGAAGAAAGCTTGCGCCGCGCGGCAATTGACGCCGCGTCCATCGGGCCCCAGGCATCAAAGAACTTCAACAATTGCTGGCGCGCGCCGTCCTCGTTCCAAGTGCGGTCCGTGCGGATGATCTGGAGAAGATGATCGGCGGCGTCGTCGCGGTTTCCTTTGGCATTTTCGATCATGGCAAGGTCGAACCGGGCCTGATGGTCCTTCGGATTGGCGGAAAGGCGCTGCTCAAATTCGCGCGGATCGCCCAGTGTCGCAACCTGTTCAGCCAAGGTGATTTTGGCCTGAAGCGTGGTAAAAGCTGCGAGTTTTTGTCCGTCATCTGAAACTTTTGCGGCAAGGTCCTGCGCGGCCGCGAGGTCCTTGACCTCGACAAGACATTCGGCAAGGCCGATCAGGGCCTCCTGATTTTCCGGATCCTGCTCATATAGCGCCGAGAATATTTCCGCCGCCGCTTCCGCTTCTCCCGCGTTCAGCTTTTCGCGCGCCACTTTCAAATACTCGACGACTTGTAGTTCGGCCTCGCTGGGGCCTGCAATGCGGTTGATGAATTCGACGATCTTGCTTTCGGGAACCGCGCCCATGAAGCCGTCGGCGGGCTTGCCGTTCTTGAAGGCAATGACGGCAGGAATCGATTGGATGCCAAGCTGGCCGGGGATGGCGGGGTGGTCGTCAATGTTCATCTTGACCAGCACAACGCGGCCGCCGGACTCAGCGACGGCTTTTTCGAGATAGGGCGCCAATTGCTTGCACGGTCCGCACCACGGCGCCCAGAAATCAACCAGAACCGGCTGCTGGCGCGAGGCGGCGATCACGTCTGTGGCAAAACTCGCCGTCGTCACGTCCTTGAATGCCGTCACCACTGCACCGTTGGGCGCAGGCGCGGCGAAGTTGACGTCCTGCGCATAGCCGTCCGCGGACGCATAAGGATTGTCGCTTGTCATGGGTTCCAGGCTCCAGTGCGTATCATTGTAACCGCCAAATCGGGCTTTAGAGCATTTCCGCTTTTGATGGAATCATCAAAAGCAAAGGACAATGCGGCAATTCAAGGACTTGGAGCGTATCAGGGTTTCCGTGAAAAGCTGATGCGCTCTAAGCAGTCAATTTCAAGATGCGCGGCGCATGTTGCGTGGCGATCAGGAACTTGACCAGATCGTCAGCGCGGATCGACGTCGTGGCGTCATTGACCAGCGGATGCCCGTTGATGATATCGTTTGCCATCAAGTCCTCGTCCAGAAAAACCGAGACCTTGCCATCAGTGTCGTTGACCGCGCCAAACACGGTGACCGCTCCCGGCGCAACGCCGAGCAGTTCCAGTAGCGCTTCCGGCTTGCCGAACGAAACCTTGCTCGCCGCGCCGATGAGGTGGTGAATGGTTTTCAGATCGACCACTGCATCCTCGTCCAATGTCAGGAGGAAGTATTGGTCTTTCCTGTCCTTGAGAAAGAGGTTTTTGGTATGCCCGCCGGCAAGCTCGCCGCGCAGGGCCTTCGAATCAGCGACCGTCATCAGCGGCGCGTGACGCACCGTTGTCACCTTGATGTCCAGTTTTGCCAGATAGTCGAACAATTGTGCCGGTGTGAGCGCCATAGGCCGTGAAGTCCCCGCGTTTTTCCAAGGCATCGCTCTAACCAGTCACCCGGCAAGGCTCAAGCGAAAACGGTGCTTTTGCCGGGTCAGATTCCCTGTTGCAATCTCGTTGTCGTTCGGCCATATAGCAGCCGCTGCGGTTCTGAACCGTGTCGAGCGGGTGTAGCTCAGGGGTAGAGCATAACCTTGCCAAGGTTAGGGTCGAGGGTTCGAATCCCTTCGCCCGCTCCATTTTCAGATCGCAGAACAATCCGGGCCTGTCCCGGATTTTTGTTTTTCGCACTGCTTTTCGCCATGCTCCCATCCTGCTGGAGCCTGTCACGGCAGCGCTGATAACTTATCAGTCCTTGAATTGCCGCATCGTCCTTTGCTTTTGATGATTCCATCAAAAGCGGAAATGCTCTATTGACCCGTCATGGCCCAGAAGAAAGCCCATGAGGTCGATTCCTTTCTGAAAAATCCCGGCAAGGGCTGGGTGGTCACGCTGGTCTATGGACCTGACCGCGGGCTTGTCAGCGAACGCGCCGGCATGGTGGCGAAATCGACCGGGGTGGCGCTTGATGATCCCTTTTCAGTAATTTCGCTGACAGCGGAAGCCATCCAGGAAGACCCCGGCAAGCTGATTGATGAAGCCAACACGATGCCGATGTTTGGCGGCGACCGGTTGATCTGGATCAGGCAAGGCGCCAACGACAAGAAGTTTGTCGACGCCTTGCGCTACCTCATCAGCAATCCGCCCGTGGGCTGCTTGATCCTTGTTGAGGCCGACGATCTGAAGAAGACGGCCTTGCTGCGCACATTGATCGAAGGCGGCGCCAACGCCATGGCCTTGCCTTGCTATGCGGACGACGCGCGCGCGCTCGACCGCTTGATTGACGATGAATTGTCAAAGGCCGGAAAGACGATCAGCCTTGAGGCGCGTTCGCTGTTGAAGCAGAGCCTTGGCGGCGACCGCCTGTCGTCGCGGCAGGAGATCGGCAAGCTCGTTCTTTATTGCCTTGATCAGCGGGTCATCGAAATCGAGGATGTCAGGGAAGCGGTCGCGGAAGCCGCCGCAGCTTCTGTTGATGATGCGGTGGATGCCATGATTGCCGGAAATGTCAACAAATTCGAGCGCGATTATGCGCGTCTGATTGCCAATGGCACCGCGCCTTATCAGTTTATCCGCACGGCGATGCGCCAGTATTACCTGCTCGCCTCTTTGCGCAAGCAGGTCGATCAGGAAGGCAAATCCGCTGCCGCCGCAATCGCTGGCGCCAAGCCGCCGGTGTTTTTCGGGCGCAAGACAATTTTCGAGAATGCGGTCGCAAAACTGGGACAGCCAATGATCATTGAAACGCTGGACAAGCTGCAGACAACAAACCTTGAAAGCCGCAGACTATCCGGCATGACGGCGGTGATTGTACACCGGGCGCTGCTCGGCATCGCCATTGAGCGGGCGCGGGCGGGGTAACGTCTGCAAATTCAAGTCAGCCAGAAAGTTCTCACCCTTCATCCCTCGCATCCCCGCCGAACGCGCAGAACATCAGGGTCATGCGGCCGTTCTCCCGCACATGTGCAGCGGTTTCATTGCCGCTGCCACTCAAATTTAACCAAACGATCCTGTTGTCATCGATGATTCGGAGCGTGTCCATGCCCTTTGGGTAAACATTAACCCGACCGGAGCTACCAGCCGTCGCCACGAAAAACAGGGCTTGCCGCTCAATGAAGCTCCGCAACGTGCCGTTTAGTTTGCCGCCGGTGGCATTTCCGATTCTATCGGAACGCCCGCCACTCTAGAACAAAGATAGAACACAGAAAATGCAGCGGAGCAACTTCATTTACAAAAGCCATGCGTCGAGGCAGTGGCAATCGTCTCCTCGCCTGAAAATAACCCCCGGGCTTCAGTCAATTCGCCGGACAGGGCGCTCCGGCATTCATCCACGACACAAGGTCCGCATAGGTCTCGTTGATCGTTCCGGGCGCTGGTTCACGGCCCGGACCCGGGTTCCAACCCCATGCGACGAGCCCGTCGTCTTTCACGTGTTCGGCAATGTCGGCGAGCGTGCGGTTGCCATTGCGCAACGGGTCTTTGATCTGCGCGCAGATCTCAGCCGACGACTTGCCGAACCAGACCATTTCGGCCGGCGCCAGGTGCCAGCCGGGCGCGCCGGGCGGCGCATTTTCCCACGCCGCGTTTTTCCCGGCGTGACAGGTCGTGCAGCGCAGTCCCGGATTGCCGAAACCTGACCCGTCATGGCCGCGCGTCACGCCCATCGGATGCACCCGCGCCGTGCCTGCGGCAAGATCGCCCCAGCGCGGATGATCATCCGGCGTATGGCAATTGGCGCATCGGGGGTGCGAGAGCACCGCGTTGATCTTTTCCCAGGTTTTCAGCTCGTCCTCCTGCGCTGCAACGGGCGCGGCAAGCGCAAGAAGCGCCGCGATGGCAAACAGCCTTCTCATGCAAAGCTCACCTCGCGCGACAAGGGCAGGGTGCGGATGCGTTTGCCGGTAAGCGCGAAGACGGCGTTGGCGAGCGCGGGCGCAGCGCCCGGTGTCGAAATCTCGCCGGCGCCGCTCATTTCGTCGTTGTTTTCGAGGATTTCGATGTGCATTTGCGGGCATTGCCAGATGCGCATGGCGTCGAAATCGTGGAAATTGCTCTGCTCGACCACACCGCCCGCAAAGGTGATTTCCTCGTTCATCGCCGCCGACAGGCCATAGACCGCGCCTGACATGATCTGCGCCTTGAGGTTGTCCGGGTCAATGGCGATGCCGACATCGGCGGCAACCCAGAGGTTCTCCAATTTGATGCCGCCCGGTGTTTCCGAGATTTCGATGACCTGCGCCACCAGTCCGCCAAAAGCGACGGTGAAAGAAAAGCCCATGGCGCGGCCGGGCGCGACCTTGCCCCAACCGGACATTTCGGCGACTTTTTCGATTGCTTTGACGGCAGCGGGCCAGGGGCTGACCAGTTTCAGCCGCATGGCGAGCGGGTCGAGCTTTGCCGCCACCGCGACCTCATCGAGAAAACTCTCATGGAAGAAACCATTGTGCGAATTACCGACCGAACGCCAGAAGCCGATCGGCACCGGAAGCTCCACATCAATGCCGGCCATGCGGAAATCGGCAAGGTCAAGCGGCTGGTTGAACGCGCCGTCGGTCAAACCCTTGTCGGGGCCAAGCGGCATGCCGTTCATCGCCGGCATGGTGCGTTTGACGATTGAGCGCACGATGGACGGCACCGCAATCTTGCCGTCCAGCGCCACCGGCAATCCATCGCCGCCAAGCCGCGCCTTGAAATGCGCCATGGCCGCCGGGCGATAGTAGTCATGCGTCATGTCTTCTTCGCGCGACCAGATCATCTTGACCGGCTTGCCGTCAGCATTCATGGCAAGGATGGTGGCGAATACCGAGAAGTCAACCTCGCCGCGCCGACCAAAACCGCCGCCCATCATCGGCGTATTGACGGTGACATTGTCCTGATCCAGTCCCGCGATGCCGGCGCAGACATAGCGCACAACGGTCGGCGCCTGGTTCGGCGACCACAGGGTCAGTTTGCCGTCCTTGAACTGTGCGGTGGCGTTCATCGGCTCCATGGTGGCGTGGGCAAGGAACGGCACCTGATACGTCGCTTCGACCACGCGGTCGGCAGGCGCATCCGCAAAGGCGGTATCCACATCGCCGAGCGTGCGCAGCGATGAGCCCTGTTGCGCTTGCAATGCGATCTTCAAGACGTCGAACATGGCGGCGGAGTCTTGCACATAATCCGCATTCCCCCATGCCACCTTGACGGCGTCCGCCGCCTTGAATGCCGTCCATGTATTGTTGGCGATGATGCCGACGCCGTGGCCGCTCTGGCAGCTGATTTCGAACACTTTGATGACGCCGGGAATCTTCAGCGCCTCGGCGGCGTCAAAGCTCTTCATCTTGCCGCGAAGGTTCGGGTTCATTTTGACAGTGCCATAGACCATGTCCGGCAGGCTGATATCGACGCCATAAATCGGCGCGCCGGTCACTTTCGCGCGCATGTCGACGCGTTTTTGCGACTTGCCGAGGAGCTTCCAGTCCTTGCGGTCCTTCAGTTTGATTTCATCTGGTGGCGTCAGCTTGGCCGCATCCAGCGCCAGTTCGCCATAGGTCAGCGATTTGCCGGAAGCCGGATCGGTAATGACGCCGCTCTCCGCCTTGAGGCTTGCTGCGTCCACCCCAAGCCGCGCGGCTGCGGCCTGTTTCAGCATTTCGCGCGCGGCGGCGCCTGCCAGACGCATCTTTTCATAGGCGTCAATGGTGGATGTGGAGCCGCCGGTGATTTGCAAGGAAACCATTCTTCCCATGCCGCGCATGACGGCGCGCATGGATTGCGCCAGCGATCCGCGGTCAAAGCTGGCAAATGGCGCGTTTTCGGCCATGGCGGCGGCGTTGAAATAGGCGCCAGACGCAGGTCCGTGCTGAACCTCGACCTGGTCGAGCGATACTTCCAGTTCCTCGGCGACCAGGGCCGCCAACGTGGTCGCGATGCCTTGGCCCATTTCGGCGCGCGGGGCGATGATGACGATTTTGCCCGACGCCTCGATCATCACATAGGGGTTGAACGTGGTCCAATCGCCTGCGACCAGTTTTTCCAGCGGATTGCCCTTGGGCCTTTGATAAAAGTAGTAGCCGACAGCCATGCCGCCCGCGATTGTGGCAGCGCCGATCAGGAAGGTGCGGCGGGCGACTTTTGCAACGCTTGCCATGATCACGCCACTCCGTTCTGGGCAGCGCGGTGGATCGCGGCGCGGATTTTCGGATAGGTGCCGCAGCGGCACAGATTGCCGCCCATGGCTTCGTCGATCTGGCTGTCGTCAGGATTGGGTATTTCAGAGAGCAGCGCCACCGCCGACATGATCTGCCCCGCCTGGCAATAGCCGCATTGCGATACCTGTTCGTCCATCCACGCCTGCTGCACCGGATGCAGCTTGCCATCCTTCTCAAGCCCTTCAATGGTGATCACCGGACTGGTCACTTCGCCAACGCCCAGCGAGCAGGAGCGCACCGGCGCGCCGTCGATCAGCACCGTGCAAGCGCCGCACATGGCGATGCCGCAACCGAATTTCGGACCGGTGATCCCTGCCAGATCGCGCAGCGCCCATAGCAGCGGCATGTCCGGCTCGGCATCCACTTCAATGTCTTTTCCATTGACGTTGAGGCGCATCATGGCAATCTCCGGTTTTGCGTCATTCCTTGACGTATTGACAATAAATGAAAAAATGTCAGAACGTCAAGTCATGAAATTCGCCACGCCCGATGAAAACGCATCACCGCAGGAAACAAAGCGTCGGCGCATCCTTGATGCGGCGCTTGCAGTTGTCCTGCGCTACGGTTTTAAGCGGATGACAATGGATGATGTAGCGCGCGAGGCCGGTGTTTCACGCCCCGCTCTCTACCTTCATTTCAAGAACAAGGCGGAGATTTACCGGGCCATCGCCGGCGACATGCTCGGCAGAGCGCTGGAGGGCGCGCGTCTGGCGCTCACCAGCGGCGGCGATCTCGAAACCCGTCTGTTTTCCGCGATCAAGGCGGGCATTCTTGATCCCACCGAGTTCCTGATGGCATCGGCGCATGGGGCAGAACTTGTCGACATGAAACATGCCATGGCCGCTGAAGTCATGCAGGAATGGCGGGCAAAGAAGACCGCGATGATTGCCGAAGCGCTGGAAAGCGCGGGCATCGCCAAGGCCAAAGCCATGAGCGGCCAGCAGCTTGCCGACATTCTGCTTGACGG
>JANNRN010000516.1:0-3930 GCA_031401375.1 Phyllobacteriaceae bacterium
GGGGCTCTTACCATCCCCCATCCTCCGATGGGGGCGAGGAGATGGCTGCGGGTTACTCGCCGGTGGAGAACAGGGCAGGGGCTTTTCTGAAGAGCGCGTTGATCGTGGGTGAGGTCAGCGTGGCGGGGCGAAACACAGCCATCTGCCGGCTGAACTGGATGGCCTCCCCTTGCGGCACACCGGCATTCGTGCGCTTATTGCTGGACGGCAAAGGAGGTTCGGATGATGACTTCTTGGCGACGTTCTGCGGTTCCTGTTCTGGCGGCCTTCCTCATGGCGGCGGCAAGTGAAGCTGCGGAGAAAAACTACACGCTGACCATCGAGGACAAGGCTTATCCGGTCGCGCCGGGCGATGATGTGACGGCGAGGCTGAAGTCCGGCGAGGACGTTGTGATCAAGTTTCGCCAGAACGAAACCAGCGTCTATGAGACCGACCAGTTCTCCTTCAGCCATCCCGCCGCCGTCAGCGTCGAGGTCATGAATTTCGACCCTGCATTGACCCGGTATGACGCCTCCACCCCCAGCGGCACGCACATAATCGTCGAGCGCCATCAGGAGGTCGGTGATGAGGATCTGATCGCGGTCCGCGATATTTTCTTGAACAACATGCTTGCCGGGCCTATTGCCAGCGGCGCCAGAATCGCGCGGAAGGATATCAGCCGCAAGTTGCATGACGGCAGGGAAATCAAAGGCGTCCGCGCCATGGCTGCCAATGAGGACAACGAGCTTATTGTTGCGGTCTACACAATAAGGCTCGGCAAAGGCGCGCTGATGTTCGCCACCCTTTTCAACAAAACCGCCGCCCCGGATGAAGGCGTCATTATCGACCAGTTCTGGGACACGCTGAGGGTGAAGGGTTAGGGGGCGAGGCGGCGGCGGCGGGTCACACGCCTGTGGTGGACAGGGCAGGGACTTTTTTGAAGAGCGCGTTGAGTTCCTTCAGCACGTTGGTCGTGCGCGAGGTCAGCGTGGCTGGTCTTTCAGGCGCTGGCGGGGTGTCACCGGATTTGTCAGCCACTTTGGGTTCGTCCGATTCGGGAACCGCATCGGGGAACGGCTTTTCAAGACCCGGGATTGGCTTCAGGTCGAGGTTCTGGTGCGCGTAACTCATGAAGCGCTGGAACGTCATGGCGGGCAATATGCCGCCAGTCAGCTTTGCGGTCGGTGAAAAGTCGTCATTTCCGTACCAGACCGCCGCTGTGTAATTGCCGGTATATCCAACAAACCACGCGTCGCGATAGGATTGCGTCGTGCCGGTTTTGCCGGCGACCCGCGTATTGGCGAGCTCGGCCCGCCGTCCGGTGCCCCATTCGGGCACCTGGGCAAGGATCGTGTTCATTGACGCGACAGCCTGGTCCGAAAGCACCTTTTTGGGGGCCGGCGCATCGCGCGAATAGTCCCAGATGAGCTCGCCGGAATAGGAAAGGATTTGCGTGAACGCATGGCGCGTGCCGCCCTTGCCGCCATTGGCTAAGGTCAGGTAGCCGGAGGCCTGGTCAAGCACGGTCATGCCGGATGTGCCAAGACACATGGTTTTGTGGCTCGAGATGACGGACTCGACGCCCATCGCTTTCGCCATGGCGACAATCGGTTTGGTGGTCAGGTGATCCTTGGTGAGGCGCACGGGCACGGTGTTGATGGACTTGACCAGCGCCGTTGTCAGGTTGACCCGGCCCGAATAGCCGCGGCTGTAGTTTTGCGGTGACCAATTGCCCCATGAAACCGGCCCGTCCACCACCATCGATTCGGGTGTGAACCCGTTTTCCATCGCAGTCGCATAGACATAGGGCTTGAACGAGGATCCCGCCTGGCGCAGCGCGGAGGTCGCGCGGTTGAACTGCGAGGCGCCGTAATCGCGGCCGCCGACCATGGCGCGCACTGACCCGTCGTTCTCAATCATCACGATGGCTGCCTGCGTGACCTTGTAGTCCTGCCCGTTTTGGCGAAGGAAGAACTCGACCGCCTCCTCGGCGGCTTTCTGCAGATCAAGATCGACCGTCGTGCGCACGACGAAAGACGTCTGCGGCAGGTCCCTGGCGATCTTCTTCACTTCCTCGAACGCCCAGTCGAGAAAATAATCCGGCGTCTTGCGCGATGATCGTTCGACAATATTGGCCGGCTCTCGCCGCGCGCCGAGTACCTGGCCCTCGGTCATCAGCCCGCCTTGCACCATGTTGGTCAGAACTTCGTTGGCGCGGGCGCGGGCAGAAGGAAGGTTGATATGCGGCGCATATTTGGCCGGCGCCTTGAACAGGCCCGCCAGCATCGCCGCCTCCGCCAGATCAACATCCTTGACGCTCTTGCCAAAGTAAAAATCAGACGCCGCCGCAATGCCGAATGTGCCGCCGCCCATGTAGGCGCGGTCAAGATAGAGCTGAAGTATCTCTTTCTTTGACAGGTTGGCTTCCAGCCAGATCGACAGAAATGCCTCCTTCACCTTGCGTTGCAGCGTGCGCTCATTGGACAGGAACAGGTTCTTGGCGAGCTGCTGGGTAATGGTCGAGCCGCCCTGCACGACGGAATTTGCCTTGACGTTTTCGTTCATGGCGCGGGCAAGGCCGAGAAAGTCCAGCCCGATATGATCAAAGAACCGGCGGTCTTCCGTCGCCAGCACCGCCTTGATCACCTGATCCGGCAATTCATCAATGGGCACCGCATCCTTGTGAATAATGCCGCGCTGACCGATTTCATTGCCGTAGCGGTCGAGAAAAGTGACGGCGAAGTTTGCCTGGCGCCGCCAATTGCCGCGTGTTTCCTCAAATGAGGGCTGGGCAAGGGTGAGAAGCGCCACCATGCCGAGCGTGCCGAGCGTCGCGCCTTCGCCAATCACCTCAAAAAACGCGCGCTTCAACCCGGTGACGCGGAACCGGCGCGAAAAAATAGTGACGCGTTCCCAGGTATCGCGCAGCCAAAACCCGGCCTCATAAAGGCTGGAATCAATCCAGGCGTCGGCGGCCAGAAATCGCGAAGGCTTCTTGCGCGGTTTTTTGGCGGCGCCCAATGCATCGTTCATGCGTCTGTCATGCCCATTTCGCCGCGTCGCATGTGCCTGGCACTCACGGCTGTCGTCCCACCGTGATGATAATGCGGGAAAACGGATGCGGCTTCAAGGTGAGGTTGGAGATGGGGTTAAGGGGGCGGGAAGGCGTTCCCGCACGGCGGTAAAAAAGAAAATCTTCCTAGGAAAATTATCCTAATTATATACCTGACATAGCCAAATTGTTATGCTACCGATTCAGTTGCGTGACAGGCCGGTAAGTCAGGGAACAAGGAATAGTTCCTATGACAGATGAATTAAGTAATTGTCCAAAGTTTGGACTTCGCTACTTTCATGACGGTAAGGAAATCAGATTGCTTCAGATAAGCGGCGGCGGGCGGATCATGTTTGGCTGTGCTGGTCGAGAGTGGTGGGCGCGTCAATTGCCGTCTACGTTTGAGGTCTATCATGCTCCAGAAGGCATAACGTGGCTTACACGCGATGAGGCTGAAGCGGTCGGACTCAGATTGACTCGAACTTAGATAACAGCTTCCCTCCAATGATCGTATTGGAGGGAAGGGCATCTTGGTAGATTTCGCCGACGTTCCTGATTGGCTGGTCGAAAAAGTCCGAGGGATGCCATCTCACAAAGAGCGAGAGATTCAATATCTCAACGCTGCTGGGTGGGTTATTGCTTACTACTTGGGAAAAGACGTTACGCGAGAATTCTATCTGCCAGCGATTAAGTTCGAAGGTGCAATTTGGCACAGACACGTCAACAGCGTTATCCTAATAGCCGAGACCATTTTTAGGATGCGATTTGAGCCGGGGTTCAATGAGTTTTGTCGGCGGCTTAGACACAAGGATATGCGCGCCAAGGTGTTCGAAATAATGGCAGCAAAGCAGTTCTTAAAGGCGGGATATCATATACACGCACGACCTGAGACTGGCAT
>JANNRN010000517.1:0-11526 GCA_031401375.1 Phyllobacteriaceae bacterium
CCCGAGATCCTGCATGATCGAGCCAACGCGGAAAATATTGTGATAGGAGCCGATGACCCAGATTGAGCCGGTCGGTTTCAGCACCCGGCGCGCAGCGAGCATCCAGGCGCGCGTGAAGGCGTCATAGGCCGCGAAGCTCTCAAATTGATCCCAATGGTCATCGACGGCATTGACCTTGGACTGGTCCGGACGGCTGAGATCGCCGTTGAGTTGGAGATTGTACGGAGGATCGGCGAAAATCAGATCAACGCTGTTTTCGGGAAGCGCATCAAGGGTTGCAACGCAGTCCCCCTTGAAAATCCGGTTGAGCCAGTCTTGACGGTCAAGCTCAACAACAGGCCTTGTCTTCAAAGCAGACATACGCATCACCCTTACACGCTACACAACAGACCCGCATGGTTACCGAACAGGGTAAACATTCAGTGAAAGGGGATGATATGCCGGATGAAATTTGACACGCGCACAATCTTGAATACAATGTGTCACATATGAATACCGCAAGCGCGAGAGTTCAAATGTCCGCCAGTGCGTCGACGATTTCCATTCGGCTTCCTGAAGAAGACCGGGCAATGCTGGACAAGGCCGCCAAGCTGACCCGCCGCTCGCGGTCTTTTCTGGTGAAGGAAGCCTTGGAGCGGCACTTGGCGGAGATTATCCGCGAGCAGAGTGTGGAGGCTCCCAAGCACCGTTTGATCCGCCTTCTCGCGCTGGCGGGCTCCGGCACAAGCAATAATCATGTGCGCAGCCGCGAGGAGATCGACGCTCATATTCGCTGGCTGCGCGACAATGAATGAAATCTCCAGCGCATCGCGCGTTTATGTAGACTCGAATATTTTTATCTATCTTCTTGAGTCAGAATCCGGACTTTTCGACAAAACCAAAGCCTTCTTTACACATGTTGATGCTGTCGGCGCACGTGTCGTGACCAATGAGATCACCGTGGCGGAATGCGTCTACCGCCCGGGCCGCGACGGCAACTTCCCTTTGGTTTCAAAATACGAAACGCTTTTTGAGAAGGATGGCGAAGTTGAAATGGCTCCTCTGGATGGGCCGCTTGCCAAGCGTGCGGCTCTTTTTGGGGGCGCGATGGGCTTGAAACTCATCGATGCCATACATTACATGTCTGCTCTCGAGGCGGGTTGTGACTTCTTCGTTACGGCTGACACAGCGTTCAAATCCGGCCCCGAAATGACGGTCATGCGGGTTGCGGAGTGAGTCTCAATCGTTTATGCGACCGCCTTCCCTTCCCGAGATCCTCATGATGTCGAACATTCAATTGGTCATTTTCGATTGCGACGGTGTGCTCGTCGATTCCGAATATCTGGCGGCCCGTATCGAATCGAAACTTTTGACCGATGCCGGCTATCCGATTGACGCGGCAAGCATGTCAGAGCGGTTTTCGGGGCTGACCTGGAAGGACATATTGCTGCGCGTCGAGGAAGAAAGCAGTGTGCCATTGTCGGCGTCACTGCTTGCGCAGGCGGACCGTCTGGTCGATGCCGCGCTGGAGAGCGAGCTCGAGATCATTCCGGGCGTCGAGCAGGCCGTGCGCAGGATAACCCTGCCCAAGTGCATTTGTTCAAATTCATCCAGCGACAGGTTGGGGATTTCGCTCGCGCGCGTCGGACTTCATCGCCACTTCGCCCCGCACATATTCGCCGCCCATGAGGTCGGCACCAAAAAGGGCAAGCCCGACCCGAATGTCTTCCAGTTTGCCGCCAAGCGGTTCAATGCCCTGCCCGGCAAGACAGCGGTCATTGAGGATTCGGTGCATGGCGTCGGCGCTGCGGTGGCAGCCGGCATGCGCGTGATCGGGTTTACCGGCGGCAGCCACACCTACCGGGGCCATGGCGACAGCCTGACGGATGCCGGAGCTGAGACGGTGATTTCGCGCTTTGTTGAAATTCCCGACGTTCTTGCGGCATTCGAGATTTGGGCCGGACCGAACGCTGCATAAACTGATTCAAGCTTTCAGTTTAACTTCCTGATTTCTTTTTCTTTTTCTCATCCGGCGCACCTTCGTCAAACCCGATGTAAATGCGGTACGAGCGATCGGTCGGCTTCGGCAGAACAACATTCGGATCATTGAACACAAAGGTCGCGGCGCCGCTCAGCGGATCGATGGTGAGTGGCAGTTGGGTCAAATTCGAATAGAGCACCGTTTCATTCGACGTCACTGCCACACGGATCGGCAGGCTGACAGATCCGGCGACAGACTTTGGACCCGGAACCAGCTTTCCCGCCACCGCGACATTCATCTTCAAGGCATCGCCCGAATATTCGCACGAGCGGGTCGCCTCGCCGAGCGAGGCCTGATGGATAACTTTTGACGGATCAGCCTCGGTCGTGTCGCTCGGCGCTCCGCCCTTTTCGTATTTTGTCAGAAAGGAAGTGCCCTCGCGAAGTTCGACACGCGGGCAATAAGCAAGCAATTCCGACGCCGTGATCGTATCGGCCGGCGGCGGCGGCGCTGTGTTGTCCTTGCCGCCAATTCCGAACATTTTTGTCGGAGATCCGGTTGTGCACGCGGCAAGAAACAGGCCTAGCGCAGTTGCAATTGCTCCACGAAACACGATTGACATCGGCTGCATACTCACTCTTTCCATGATCCTCTTTCCCGCCCTATATCAGCGCCGCGACGGAATTACGACCTTTGGGCTGCGCATTTTCGCCAGCAGCAGTTTAGAATACACAGGATAGATGACGGCTATCAAGGCTGTGAGCTGAAGGATCCGGGGTTACATGCGATACATCTCTACACGCGGCGAGGCGCCCGACCTTGGCTTTTGTGACGTACTTCTGGCGGGTCTTGCCCGCGACGGTGGCCTGTATTTGCCGCAAACGTGGCCAAAGTTCTCGCCGGCCGATTTGAAATCCCTGCGCGGCAAGTCCTACAGCGACCTTGCAGTTGCCCTGCTGTCACCGTTTGTCGCGGGCGAAATCAAGCCGGACGCGTTCTCCCGCATGGTTTACGATGCCTATGCGACGTTCCGGCACGATGCGGTCTGCCCGCTGGTTCAGACCGGCGCCAACGAGTTCACCCTTGAATTGTTTCATGGTCCGACCCTTGCCTTCAAGGATGTCGCAATGCAGTTGCTGGCGCGGCTGATGGACCATACCCTTGCCGAACGGGGCGAGCGGGCGACAATCGTTGGCGCCACCTCCGGCGATACCGGCGGGGCTGCGGTCGACGCTTTCGCCGGGCGTGAGCGAACCGACGTTTTCATCCTGTTTCCCCATGGCAAGGTGTCGCCGGTTCAGCAAAGACAGATGACGACGGCGAAAGCCTCCAATGTCCATGCGCTCTCCATTGACGGCAATTTCGACGATTGTCAGTCGCTCGTCAAAGGCATGTTCAATGACCTTGCCTTTCGCGACAAGCACCGGCTTTCCGGTGTCAATTCGATCAACTGGGCCCGGATCATGGCGCAGATCGTCTATTTCTTTTCATCTGCCCTGTCGCTCGGCACGCCGGACCGCAGCGTTTCGTTCACTGTTCCCACGGGCAATTTCGGCGACATTTTCGCAGGCTATGCCGCCATGCGCATGGGTCTTCCCGTCGAACGTCTCATTATTGCAACCAATGACAACGACATCCTTGCCCGGACACTTGAAACCGGAACCTATGAAATGCGCGGCGTCAGCGCCACCACATCGCCGTCCATGGACATTCAGATTTCCTCGAACTTCGAGCGGCTTTTGTTTGAAGCCTGCGGGCGCAATGCCGCGCAGGTGCGCCGGCTGATGAGCGGTTTGCAGCAATCCGGCGCGTTCACCATCGCACCCGAGGCGTTGGCCGCGATCAGGGCAACGTTCAGCGCCGGCCGCTCGACTGTCACTGAAACAGCGCAAACCATTGCCCAAATGCTGGCCGCCAACAATTATCTCATCGACCCGCACACAGCGGTCGCCGTGAAGGCTGCCCGGCAAATGCCTTCCCTTGACGCGCCGATGGTGGTGCTTTCAACCGCCCATCCGGCGAAATTTCCCGATGCGGTCTTCGACGCTTCGGGCGTCAGGACGGAACTTCCGCGGCATCTGCATGACTTGATGGAGAGAAAAGAGAGCTTGACGCGACTGCCCTCGGACCTAAAACAGGTCCAGGATCATATTAGCCGCCATACAAGAGCGACTATTTGAGGGAGGGTTGCGCATGGGTGTTGAAGTCAGTCGCCTGTCGAACGGTCTGACGGTTGCGACCGAAAATCTGCCGCATATTGACAGTGTAGCCCTTGGGATCTGGGTCAAATCAGGGGCGCGCTCGGAAACGCCCGATGAGCATGGTATAGCCCATCTTCTGGAGCACATGGCGTTTAAGGGAACCAGCAAGCGTTCCGCCTGGAACATCGCCGTCGATATCGAGAATGTCGGCGGCGAGATCAACGCGGCGACCAGCGTCGAAACAACGTCCTATTATGCGCGGGTCCTGAAGGAGGACCTGCCGCTCGCCATCGACATCCTCGCCGACATCTTGACGGACTCGTCCATTGATAAGGTTGAACTCAAGCGCGAGCAGCACGTGGTGCTGCAGGAAATCGGCGCGGCGCATGATACGCCGGACGACGTGGTATTCGACCGTTTCTCGGAGACCGCTTATCGCAACCAGACGATCGGGCGGGCGATTCTGGGCACACCGGAGACCGTGCAGGGTTTCACGTCAAAGCAGCTTCATGCGTTCATCAACCGCCATTACAGCGCTGACCGCATGGTCATTTCAGCGGCGGGAGGCGTGGACCACGCGACAGTTGTTGCGGAAGTTGAAAAGCGTCTTGGCACTTTTCGGGCCCGTTCCGACGGTAAGCTGCCGGAGCCGGCTACCTATGTCGGCGGTGATTACCGCGAGCACCGCGACCTCATGGACGCCCAGTTCCTGATCGGTTTTGAGGGCCGCGCCTATCATGTCCGCGATTTTTACGCCTCGCAGCTGCTGTCGATGATTCTGGGCGGCGGCATGTCGTCACGGCTGTTTCAGGAAGTGCGCGAAAAACGCGGCCTGTGTTACTCCGTCTATGCCTTTCACTGGGGTTTTTCCGATACCGGCATTTTCGGCATTCACGCCGCGACCGGACAGGATGATCTCGAACAACTGGTTCCCCTCATACTGTCGGAACTGCGCCGCGTCGGCGAAGACTTGAGCGAGGCCGAGGTTGACCGCGCCCGCGCCCAGTACCGCGCCTCACTCTTGATGTCTGCGGAAAGCGCGGCGAGCCGGTCCGGGCAGATCGCGCGGCAGATCATCCTGTTCGGCCGCACCATCACGACCGAAGAACTCATGGACCGGCTTTCCAAGATCACGGTTGAGCGGCTGAAGGATCTGGCGCGCCGCTTGTTCATCGATTCGGTTCCAACCGTTGCCGCCATCGGCCCGGTCTCGAAACTGATGAGCTATGAGGATATCTGTGCGGCCTTGTCTGACAAGGCGCTGGTCCCGCAGAAGATTGCCGTTTAGAGCCAGATGGCCTTGAACGAGAAATGATCTTTTCCCGCTTCAGGAAAGCCGAGGCGCCACTATATGGCTCACGCGTGTATTTGCGGCCGCCGCATGCCTCGGACTATCCTCAATGGGCTGAACTGCGCCGCCAGAGCCGCAGGTTTCTTGAGCCTTGGGAACCGACTTGGACGCCGGATGAACTTGACCGCAGCGCCTATAGCGAGCGCTTGACCCGCTACGGCAAGGACCGGCGCGAGGATACCGGACATGCTTTCTTCATTTTTTTGATCGAGAGCGCGGAACTCGTCGGCGGCATTAACCTGCAAGTGCGGCGCGGCGTCGCCCAAAGCGGTCAGATCGGCTACTGGATGGGCGAACGCTTCGCCGGCCGGGGTTACATGAGCGAAGCGGTAGGTGTGATTAAAAGCCATGCATTCTCAACACTTGCATTGCACCGTCTCGAGGCGGCCTGTATTCCCGACAACGAGCGTTCGGTGCGGCTTCTGAAAAAAGCCGGATTCGCGCTCGAGGGTCACATCCGATCCTACTTGAAAATAAACGGGCGCTGGCGCGACCACTTGCTGTTCTCAACCGTCGAGGGTGACGACGAGCCGGCAAGAGCGAAGGATAGTACGGTTTGACGGTTCGCAGCGGAAACAGTTTTCCGGCCGGGTGGCCATTGATGGCATCGCTCCTCCTGGCATCGCTCCTTGTCTGGCTCGCGCTTGCGGCGAGCGCGCTGGCTGTCGAGCCGATCAAGATCGCCAAGGAAGACACCGCGGTTGATCTGACCCGCGCGGTCGAGTTCCACTCAAATCAGGGTGAAAAACTGACAGTGTCGACCGCGCCGGGGCCCGATGGCATCGTGCGCCGCATCGAAGTGGAGTCCGGCGAAGGCAAGACCAGCGGCGATTGGGCCGTGTTCGCGCTTGCCAACAATACCGATGCCCAGATCGACCGGCTGATTGTCGCGCCGCATTTTCGCTTGGCAAAGTCCGGGTTTTTCTGGCCGGATCTCGGTTCGCGGCGCATCGTGTCGATCACGCCCAGCGAAGGATTTGCGCTGGACCGTCAGGAAAGCGCCGACGCCGATATCTTCCTGGTGACGCTCAATCCCGGGACGATCGTCACCTTCGTGGCCGAGCTCGCCGTGCCCAAACTGCCGCAGATCTATCTGTGGGCGCCTGATCCCTACAAGGACACCGTCAATGCCTACACGCTTTACCGCGGCATCGTGCTTGGCATATCCGGCCTGCTTGCCCTGTTTTTGACCATACTCTTTGTGGTCAAGGGCACAGCGGTTTTTCCCGCGACCGCTGCGCTTGCCTGGGCGGTGCTTGCTTACATTTGCGTGGACTTCGGCTTCTGGAGCAAGCTCATCGAAATTGCGCCCGGCAACGAGCAGATGTGGCGGGCGGGCACGGAGGTCGCGCTTGCCGCAACGCTGGTTGTGTTTCTTTACGCCTATCTCAATCTCAACCGTTGGCATGATCATTTCAGCTATGGCGTACTGACCTGGCTGATCGGTCTGGTGCTGCTGTTCGGTGTCGCCATTTACGATCCGCCGGTCGCATCCGGAATTGCGCGCATTTCGCTTGCCGTGACAGCGACCGCCGGGGCGGCGCTTGTCGTTTTCCTGACCACGCGCCGGTTTGACCGGGCGATCATGCTGATTCCGACCGGGATCATGATCCTGTTATGGATGGCGGGGGCATGGCTCACCGTTTCCGGCCGCCTTGACAATGATATCGTGCAGCCGGCGCTTGGCGGCGGTCTGGTTCTGATCGTGCTGCTCATCGGCTTTACCGTGATGCAGCACGCTTTTGCCGGCGGCGCCCTGCAGCAGGGCCTGTTCAGCGATCTGGAGCGCCAGGCCATGGCCATTGCAGGCTCCGGCGATCTGGTCTGGGACTGGGACGTTCCGCGCGACCGTATCCTGACGCGGCCTGACGTCGGCGAGGCGCTCGGACTGGACGCCAACGCCCTGCATGGCGCGGCGCGCGTGTGGCTGCCGTTCCTGCATCATGATGACCGCGACAGGTTCCGCTCGACGCTCGACGTCATTGTCGAGCACCGCCGCGGCCGCATTGCGCAGGATTTCCGTTTGCGCGCCCGCGACGGACACTATCACTGGTTCACGCTGAAGGCGCGTCCGGTGATCGGCTCCGACGGCGAAGTGATCCGCTGCGTCGGCACGCTCGTGGATGTCACCGAACAGAAGAAGGGCGAGGAGCGGCTTCTGCACGACGCCGTGCACGACAATTTGACCGGTCTGCCGAACCGGCGCCTGTTTCTCGACCGGCTGGACAATGGCATCGCGCTGGCAAGGGCGCAGGACAAAATCAGGCCGACTGTCTTTGTCATCGACATTGATCGTTTCAAGCACGTCAATGACGGCCTTGGCATGTCGGCCGGCGACACCATTTTGCTGACTTTGGCCCGGCGCATTTTCCGCTTGCTGAAGCCGCAGGATACCTTGTCACGGCTGTCGGGTGACCAGTTCGGCCTGATCCTTCTGTCCGAACAGGAGCCGGCCCGCATTGCCTCTTTCGCCGAGGCGGTCAAGCAGGCGATCCGTGCGCCGATAACTTTCGCCAAACGGGAGATCGTGCTCACCGCCTCCCTTGGCCTTGTTACGTGGACAACGCCGCAGGCGACCGGCGAGGATCTGATCAAGGATGCTGAACTTGCCGTCTTCCAGGCCAAGCGCCTTGGCGGCGACCGCATTGAGCCATTCCGGCCGGCGTTCCGCACCGTGGGCGCTGACAAGCTGCAGAACGAGTCGGATTTGCGCCGCGCTGTCGAGCGCAATGAGCTCAACGTCGTCTATCAGCCAATCGTGCGGCTGTCGGACATGAAAATTGCCGGGTTTGAGGCCCTGATGCGCTGGGATCACCCGCGCCGCGGCCCAATTCCACCGTCGGAGTTCATTCCGCTCGCCGAAAGCTGCGATTTGATCGACGAGATCGGCCACTTTGCCATGGCCACCGCCGCCGACAAGCTGTCGCAATGGCAAAAGAACCTCAACGGCTTGCCGATCTTCGTGTCGGTCAACCTGTCCAGCCGGCAGATTATCCGCCGTGACCTGATCAATGACCTGCGCTCGATCCTCAACAAGTCAAGTTTCATTCCGGGCACGTTCAAACTTGAACTCACCGAATCAGCGGTCATGGAAAACCCGGAACAGGCAGTGTCCATCCTGAGCAAAATCAAGGCACTCGGGGTCGGCCTTTCCCTCGACGATTTCGGCACCGGCCATTCATCGCTGTCCTATCTCAGCCGTTTTCCGTTCGACATTATCAAGGTCGACAAGAGTTTTGTCAGGGATGACAACCCCAAACGCGACGTCCTGCTTAGATCCATCATTGCCATGGCGCATGACCTCGGCCTTGAGGTGGTGACCGAGGGGGTGGCAAGTGACAAGGACATCGACCAGCTTCGCGAACTCGGCTGCGAATATGCGCAGAGCTTCGTGTTCGGCGAACCCGTCAGTGCCGATACGGCGCTGAAACTGGTCAGGGACCAGAATGTGGAAAAGGTTTAATAAAGGTTCATCCGCACTTTCTCGGACGAGGGCCTGCACATTTCTGCGCTCTTTGGGCCATAGCATCCAGCGACCGTGAGTTCGTAGTCGCCAGCCTTGCGCAGATTTAATTTACCCTTGCCGCCGGACTTGCCCCGGACGCGGAACTCCTTGCCTTCGCCGCCGCCGTGCAGTTGCACGATGATCTTGTAATAGTCGTACTCCGTGCCTTGTCCTGACCAAACGAGCCGCACACGGTATCGCCCGGCTTCGCTTGCCTCTATGATGCACGGCTTGTTGTCGTCACACGTATAGGGATCGCTCCGAGCTGCAGAAGCGGCAAAGGACGATAGAAGCGCCAGGGCGGCGAGCATTGCGGAATGATTTCTCATGTTGCTATTCTCCTATGATTGCGGGCATTTCGATCAGTTTCTAGGGGACACCCATCACCTCGCAACTGCTCGTGGGGAACTCGTCCAACTGCAGCGGCTTTCTCGTCACAGCGCAGGGCGTCAGATATTGCCGCTGGATGAAAAGCATGGCCTTGCCCTTGTCGATTGAGGTCAAAGTCAGTTGAGCCTGCACCTTTTGCACTGAGCCCGACGGCGTCAGCTTCAAACGGCAAGCATTTGACACGTATGCCAGCATGTCGGCGTCCGCAGCCGTCACGCCCTGTCCCGCAAGCTTGGCCGCAAGGCACTCGTCCAGAGCGGCGGCATCCGGCATCATGGCGTCCATCGGCCCGGAGCCATAGAGGGTGAAAATGCCCGCCGGGTCGCCCTGGATTGAGGCCGACAGGGAAACGGTACCTTTGCCGTCCGTGACACTCATCGCATCGGGAGTATAGATCAGCGAAAGTTTCGGTCCGGCCTCGCCTTGCGGGCATTCTATCGCGAGACCGGCAGCCGCGCTTGCAGTTGTCAGCAAGGCAGCGAGAAGGCCCAGCGCAATTTGCATTCGCCCATTATTGCGTCTGCTCATGGTTTGCATTGTAAACGGCCATTGATGTTTTCGAGGATCATGGTTTTGCATTCAAGCAAAATAATCTCGGTGTATCGGTAGTTTCCGCCAATGTCCTTGCACTGCGCATGCAGTGTGTTGCCTTGATCGATCATGCCGCGCATGCACGACGCCGACCAGCTTCCGCGCACGATGGGTTGACATTGCAGCTGCCCGTCACGGTTGTGAGGTCCGTTCCGGTTGCAGAATTCAAGTCCAACTGACGATCTGCGGGACATGCGGCCGCCATTGTTCACGCAACGGCAGGTCAAATATCCGATCTCATCGACTTTGCACTCTGCGCACGTCTCAAGGAATGAGCCGTTCAAGGCGGCGGGGTCCATATTGTCATGCCAATTCATGGCGGTGCCAGGAGCTGACATTGCAGCGAACAGCAGCAGGCATGAAGACACCCGTCTGAACGATTTCGGCAGGCATGTGTGCATTTTCCGATTCCCTTGGCTGCGTTCTTCGATGAAATGACCGCGCCAGCAAAGATTGCGGCTTAGGAGATAACTAGAACTTGAGAACTGGATCATTTGCGGCCCTTACTGGCTGCACCGCAAACGCCCATCAATGTTCTCCAGATTCATGGACGGGCAGCGATCCAGAGGGAAACTTTTACGCCGTGCGTCCCCGCCCATGTTCTTGCAGTCAGCAGACAGAACGTTGTAATAAATGATGGTCTCATCACATGACCTTGCCCAAGTGCCGCGCACGATTGGCTGGCAATTGAGAACTCCATTAAGGTTGTTTGGTCCGTTTCGGTTGCAGTAACCCAGCGCAACGGAGGATCGCGCGGCAATGCGGCCGCCGCTGTTTAAACACCTGCAGCTGAGATACCCGTTTGCATCCACCCGGCATTCCGAGCAGGTCGGGAAGAATGTGCCGCGCAGATTGGCCGGGTCCATGCCTTCCTGCCAGTTCATGGCGCTGGCGGGCGCAGCCATTGCCAGCAGGCTTGAAAAGATCAAACCAGCCGCATTTTTCGAGTGATTGCGCATTTTGGCTTTCTCCAATGTGTTGTGACGCCGCCTCACTTCAGCGGGTCGAGAAAGGGCTGGCCCGGTGCGCTGACATAGAACACCACGACCTTGGTCAACTCGGTGGCGCTCTTGTTGAAGCCAGTCATCGCGGTGTTTGGCGGCTCGACAAAGGCTTCGCCCGCCTTCACCACGACGGGTTCCTGCCCCTTCACTTCAAGTGTGAACGCGCCCTCCAAAACATAGACCGTCACTGGAAAGCCATGCGTATGATACGGTGTCTTGTCGCCGGGCTTGAATGTGGCGGTGAAGACGCGGACTTCGCTCTTGGCGTCTGTGGGAAGCCCTTCGACGAGCTGCTGCAACACAAGATGCGGCTTGACCGGACCGCTGCCATCGGCGAACGCCGGGGCGACAAACGCCGCAGCTGACATCAAAGCGGTGAGAAGAATTGGTGAGCGCATTTTCCGAACTCCTGTTTTAACCTCCCTCATGTTGAGGCAATCAGGTCTTACGCCGCTGTTGCCGCCAGCGGCAGCCGCAGGATTGCGCAAGGGGGCTGCAATAGTGCATGCTCGCTTCATGTTCGA
>JANNRN010000518.1:0-7797 GCA_031401375.1 Phyllobacteriaceae bacterium
CGAAACTCTCCGTCTCGACCGGCGTATGGCTCACCACTTTGAGGAGCTGCTTGTGCGACCAGACATCGTGCTCGAGCGGCGCGATGTTGAGATCACCGGCAAGGATTGACGGATGCGCGGCGCCATCGGCGGCAATCTCGCGCATTTCCTTGACGAATTTCAGCTTGTGGCCGAATTTCGGATTGAGTTCGGCATCCGGTTCATCGCCGCCGGCGGGCACATAGAAATTATGGACGCGCAATTTTTCCTTGCCGAAGCTCACATCGACCGAAACATGCCGCGCGTCGTCGATTTCGCAGAACCTGCGCTTCTCAACAATGGTCAACGGGTGGCGCGACAGCGTGGCGACTCCATGATAGCCCTTTTGCCCGTGCACGGCCTGATGCGTATATCCAAGCGCCTGAAAGGCCTCGCCCGGAAACTCCGGCTCCTGGCATTTGATTTCCTGCAGGCACAGAACGTCCGGCTGGCGCATCTTAAGGAATTTCACCACGAGATCCTGCCGCAGGCGAACCGAATTGATGTTCCACGTGGCGATTGAAAAGGTCATGCGCCGTTCTCGCAAGCCTTGCGGCGTCCGGCAAGGTCAAACAGGTGAATTTGCCCGGAAAACCGGTCAACCGGTTAGAGCGAGATGACTTTAGATGGAACCGGCTCTGGCGGAGGGATTTTGTGACAAGGCCGAGCAAAGTTACGAAGAACGCATTGAATATGCGTTTGAGTGGCTTGGCGAAGGATTTGGCGCAAAAGCACCCGTCAGAACGATTCCAGCCAAGGTCATCTCGCTCTAATTGCTGCGGGCGGCTGCCTTGTCGGCATTGATCTTCGTGTAATCAATCTTGAAAATGCCGGGGTCAAGACTCTGGTCGCTTTTAACGTTGAAAATCATCACCGTCGTGTCCAGACCCTTGGCATCCGTGATGGTCCATTGACGAAGCTGGTAACTGGCCGGATCAAACATCATCGAGATTTTGGAATCGCCGAACACGGTCTTGTCGCCGAGCACAACTGTCGTGACGTCACTTTCTTCCTTGACGCTTTTCACAGTGCTGTCGCTCAAGTCGATTTTTTCCGAAAGCAGGAGTTTCAATGGCGTCTTGTCGAGCGGATAGATATCCCAGGTATTGAGTTTCTTGTTGTTGATGACGACGGATTTTCCGTCCGCCACCACCCGGATCGGCGATGGTTTCTCATAGTTGAACCGGATTTTGCCCGGACGCTCGATAAAGAACTTGCCGCCGGTCTGCTCGCCCCTCGGGCCGAACTGCACGAACTCGCCGGTCATCGTTTTGACGCTTGAAAAATGCGTTGCAATCTTTTGGGCCGCTTCGCTTGCCGCTTGTGCGGGCAGCGCCAGCGCCACGGCGAATAGGGACGCTGAAAGCAGCGTGCGGACACGCCTTGCGGCTGCGGTTCGTAAATCACCATGTTCCATGCTGCAAATCTCCAACTTCAAGCCAGTATCTAGGCTTCGATCCGGTGTCTAGGCTTCGATATTGTCGCCATCGTGGCGCTGCCAGCGGTTAGAGTCATTCATCGTTTCTTCGAATCGCTGACTGTCTCTAACCATTTGTTTTTGCGCATTTCCGGACGGAAAACCGGTTCCCACTTTTCCTGGAAATGCTCTAGTAATCATCCTGTGTCGGCACGAGAATCTCCCGTTTTCCTGCGTGATTGGCGGGACCGACCAGCCCTTCCTTCTCCATCCGTTCGATAATCGAGGCCGCGCGGTTGTAACCGATGCCGAGCCGGCGCTGGATGTAGCTGGTTGACGCCTTCTTGTCGCGCAGCACCACCGCAACGGCCTGGTCATAGGGATCATCGGATTCAGAGAAGTCGGCTTCGCCGCCGGCGCTCACCTCTTCATCGTCCTCTTCGTCTTCCTCGGTGATGGCATCAAGATATTCAGGGACGCCCTGCATCTTCAGATGCGCCACGATCTTTTCAACTTCGTCATCTGAAACGAATGGTCCGTGAACGCGCTGGATGCGCCCGCCGCCGGCCATGAACAGCATATCGCCCTGACCCAGCAGCTGCTCGCCGCCCTGTTCGCCCAGAATCGTGCGCGAATCGATCTTGGAAGTCACCTGGAACGATATGCGGGTGGGAAAGTTCGCCTTGATCGTGCCGGTAATGACATCGACGGAGGGACGCTGCGTCGCCATGACAACGTGAATGCCTGCCGCGCGCGCCATCTGCGCCAGCCGCTGCACGGCGCCTTCAATATCCTTGCCCGCCACCATCATCAGGTCGGCCATCTCGTCGATAATGACCACGATGAACGGCATCGGCTCAAGATCGAGGATCTCGGTCTCATAAACGGCTTCGCCCGTGGCCCGGTCAAAGCCGGTTTGCATCGTGCGCGACAGCTTTTCGCCATTCTGTCTGGCCTGCGCGATGCGCTGGTTGAAGCCATCAATGTTGCGAACACCCACCTTGGACATTTTGCGATAGCGGTCTTCCATTTCGCGCACGGTCCATTTGAGCGCCACAACCGCCTTTTTCGGATCGGTCACCACAGGCGTCAAAAGATGGGGAATGCCGTCATAGACGGAAAGCTCCAGCATTTTCGGATCAATCATGATGAGCCGGCACTCTTTGGGCGTCATCCGGAAAAGCAGCGACAGGATCATGGTGTTGATGGCCACCGATTTGCCCGAGCCAGTGGTTCCGGCGACCAGTAGATGCGGCATCTTGGCAAGGTCCGCGATCACCGGTTCGCCATTGATATTCTTGCCGAGCGCCAGCGCCAGCTTGCCCTTGTTGTTCTCGAAGTCCTGACACGCCATCATTTCGCGCAAGTACACCGTCTCGCGCTTGTGGTTCGGCAATTCGATGCCGATGGCGTTGCGCCCGGGCACAACCGCCACACGCGCCGCGATCGCGCTCATCGAACGGGCAATGTCATCGGCAAGGCCGATCACGCGCGACGACTTTATGCCGGGCGCAGGTTCAAGCTCGTAGAGCGTCACCACCGGCCCCGGCTTGACCTGAATGATTTCGCCCTTGACGCCGAAATCATCCAGCACGCCTTCAAGCAATCGGGCATTTTGTTCCAGCGCGTCCTTCGACAGCGTCACGTCGCGCGCAATGTTTTTTGGTTCGCTCAGGAAATGCAGCGGCGGCAGCGCAAAGCCAGCGTCCTGAATGAACGAGGTCTGTGCCTCCCTCGCCACCCGTGCACCGGGCCGCGGGCGCGCTGCAGGCGCTTGCACCGTAATGGGCTGGCCAGCGCCGCCCGCACTCAAGCGGGGCTCGTGTGCCCGCGCAACCCGGCCTGCGGTCCGTGGCGCAACGTCAGACGGCAGGTAGCCATTTTCGAGGTCAAACGGCGCTTCATCGTCGTCATCGTCCGCAAAGACATCATCTTCAAAGCGCGGTTCGACATGCGGCATCCGCGCCGATGGCGGCGCGAAGGAAAAGTCCGGCTCCTGGCGCAGGCGTGCTTTCGGGGCCGGCGTCATGTGATAATCCTCATCGTCGACCCGAACCCGGCTGCGAAGATGTGATCGATCTCCCAATACATCCTCATCTGGCCCGCGCCGGGAGGAAACGAGGCGGGAGAGGCTTGCCCGGAAGGAGAGCCAGTAATGCGCCATCGCGCCAATAAACGCCTGGAATCCGCCATTCTCTTCATCGTCTTCAAGCAATTCGCCCGCAGCCGTGCGGATTTCCTTGACGGGAAGAGGCGCCTTGCGGTTGATGAGCCCGGCGGCATAGGTCAATAGCCACAGGCCCGGAACGACGAAAGCGGTGGCGATCAAAAGCGAGACAATGCCGCTCGGGAAGCCCCCGATGAAGACGCCGGGAATCTTCAGGAGAAGATCTCCCATTACGCCGCCTACGCCCACCGGCAACGGCCACGTCACCGGCGGTGTCAGGCAGCCAACGGCGGCAGCGACCAGAATGGCGCCGAAGAACCAGGCAAAGCCGCGCTTGGACCGGCGGTAGAGACCTCTCCCGCTCATGAGGAACAGCGACCAGAACAGCGCCGGCGCCAGAGCCGGCAACGCGGCAAGGCCGTAAAATTGCATGGCAAGATCGGCGAACACCGCACCCGGATAACCAAGCGCATTGGAGGTCGCCGAATCGGTCGCATGGCTGAAGCTTGGATCCGCGACATTCCAGGTCGCAAGGCTCGCCACTGCGGCAACCACCAGAAGCAAAAGGCACAGGCCGGCAGCGATCTCGATCTGCCGCCGCATAAACCCGCTTATTCCAGACTTCTCCCGGTGAACCGGGTAAGATGCGGAAGCACCCGAACGCATGTCTCTTCCTCGCAAACGCCGGCGGCGCAAATTGTTCTGCCCGCAACAATGCGGCACCTTAACGGGTGGAAGGTAAAGAGCCTGTTAACCATGCGGGGAAAGGTCGGCGCGAGCGGCGGGGCGCAATCGCAGGGTTCCCGGGTGGTTTTGACGGCAAAACAAGAAAAAGAGCCCGGTCGCCCGGGCTCAGTTGCGCTTCTCGCATGGGAGCAGCGTCGGGAAACAACACGTGAATCAATTGTAGGCGCGCTCTCCGTGCGTGGTGACGTCAAGACCCTCGCGTTCTTCGGCCTCGCTCAAACGCAGACCGATTGTCGCCTTGATGAGATAAAGCGCAATCAGGGAAACCACGCCCGACCAGATCACCGAGACAAGCACGCCCCAAATTTGGGAGGTCATTTGCCCGCCGAAGGAATAGGCGCCAACGGCATCGGCGGCATAGTCATAGACGCCTGAGCCGCCGAGCGCCGGATTGACGAACACGCCGGTCAACAGCGCGCCGACAATACCGCCAACACCGTGAATGCCAAACACATCCAGGCTGTCGTCATACTTGAACATGGCCTTCAATGAAACCACAGCCCAAAGACAGACGAGACCGGCGATCACGCCGATCGCAATGGCGCCCATGACGCCGGCAAACCCGGCCGCAGGCGTCACAGCGACAAGCCCGGCCACAGCGCCGGAGGCCGCGCCCAGCAGGCTGGCATGGCCGCGTGTGAGGTATTCCCCCGCCGACCAGGCAAGCGCCGCGGCGGCAGTTGCGACAATCGTGTTGAGCAATGCCAGAGCCGTCAAACCATTGGCTTCAAGATTGGATCCGGCATTAAAGCCGAACCAGCCCACCCAAAGCAGGCAAGCACCGATCAGGGTGAAGGTGAGGTTATGCGGCGCCATGTTCTCTTTCATGAAGCCGACGCGCGGGCCGACAACGATGGCCGCTACAAGTCCGGCGATACCGGCATTGATGTGGACGACAGTGCCGCCGGCAAAATCAATCGCGCCTTTGGCAAACAGGAACCCGGCAGGACCCGAAGACGCGCTCGGGCCGCCCCACCACCAGACCATGTGGGCGATTGGCAGATACGAGAAAGTGAACCAAAGCACGATGAAAACCAGCACAGCGGAGAACTTCATGCGCTCCGCAACGGCGCCAATGATCAGCGCGGGCGTAATCGCGGCAAAGGTGAGCTGGAATATCACGAACGTGAGCTCCGGGATGACAACGCCTTTGGAGAAAGTTTCGACATTGGCGCCTGTGCCGACGCCGGAAAGGAACAGCTTGGACAGTCCGCCGATATAAGGCGTCAGGCCGGTCGCTTCCCCGGCAGTCACGGCGCCGGTAAACGCAAGCGAATAGCCGTAAACCACCCAAAGCAGGGAAATGACGCAAAAGCCGGTAAAGACCTGCATCAGAATGGAAAGTATGTTCTTGGAGCGGACGAGGCCGCCGTAAAACAGCGCGAGCCCGGGGATGGTCATCAAAATGACGAGGATGGTCGAGACCAGCATCCAGGTCGTGTCGCCTTTGTCGGGCACCGGCGCAGCGGCCGCCGCATCTTGGGCAAACGCCGAAAGGGCGGCAAGCGGAGATGCCAGGCTCGCCATCGCTCCGGCTTTCAGGGGAGAAAATCTCATGTTCGTATCCTTTTCAAAAGCTCAGAGCGCTTCGTTGTCTTTTTCGCCGGTGCGGATGCGCACGGCGTGTTCAATCGGGTAAACGAATACCTTGCCATCGCCGATCTGGCCCGTCTTGGCGGCCCCGCAGATGGCATCAACGACCTGATCGACCTGATCGGAATTGACGGCCACTTCGATCTTGAGTTTTGGCAGGAAGCTGACGGCATACTCGGCGCCCCGGTAGATTTCCGTATGGCCTTTTTGCCGTCCGTATCCCTTGACCTCGCTTACCGTGAGGCCCTGCACGCCGACGGCGGTGAGCGCCTCGCGCACCTCGTCGAGCTTGAATGGCTTGATGACGGCCATGATGATTTTCATTTGATTTGCCCTCGCCCTTCCGAAGTTCGGTTTCGCGCCGCATCCGGTTCCAAACGCCGACGCGCTCCATTGCGGACTTCACGCCGCAACTTCACCCATGACCATTCAAGAGACGTGCCAGATCAAATCAGGAGAGCTAAGATATTGAAAAATAAAACAAAAAATCAAGAAGAGTAAAAAGATGTGCTGACGGTCAGATCATAGTTGATTGTTTTTTGTGCAAAAAACACATCGAGTTCAATTTTTAGGCAATCTGTTTCATCCGAATAAGTCCCTCTTGCGCCACTGACGCAACAAGCTTGCCGCTCTGGGTGTAAATGAGCCCGCGGGAAAAACCACGGCATCCTGATGCGCTCGGACTGTCCTGGGTATAGAGCAGCCAGTCCTGAAGATTGGCCGGCCGATGGAACCACATCGAATGGTCGAGACTGGCAACCTGCAAATCCTTGTCAAAAATGCTCTTGCCATGCGCAAACAGCGAAGCATCCAGGAGCGTCATGTCGGAGAAATAGGCAAGCATGGCGCTCTGGATTGCCCTGTCGGCGGGCGCCTCGCCATGCGCCTTGAACCAGACATGCTGTTCCGGCGGCAACTTGTCGCGTGTGAAGTAGTGGCTGAGCGAGACCGGCTTCATTTCGAAGGGGCGCTCGCGCTCGAAGAACTTCCTGACGTGTTCGGGGGAGGATTGCAGATACTTCTCGCGAAAATCCCTGTCGCTCATCAGCGTTTCAGGCCCCGGCACGTTGGCCGGCCGGTCGATCTGGTGATCAAGGCCGGTTTCATCAATCTGGAAAGACGCTGACAGCGCGAAGATCGCATGACCGTGCTGGATGGCCACGACCCGCCGCGTCGTGAAGGTGCCGCCGTCGCGAATCCGGTCCACGTCATAAATGATCGGCACCGCCGGATCGCCGGGCCGCATGAAATAGGCATGCAGCGAATGGACGTGGCGCTCTGTGTCAACAGTCTTGTGCGCCGCCACGAGAGCTTGCGCGATCACCTGACCGCCGAACACCCGCTGCCAGCCCACTTGCGGGCTGCGGCCACGAAACAGGTTGTGTTCAAGCCGCTCAAGGTCGAGAATGGCGATCAGTTCTTGCATGGCGCTGGACATGAGGCGGCTCTCTCGATTGACGTTTAGGTCAGCTATTGATTCCTGTTGCCTCGTTTCGTCAAGACCGTGCCGTTGAAAGTGGATAGTTCATGCCAAAAGCGTTGATAGATCCTGATGCAGGATTTGAAGCTGACATCGTCATCGCCGGCGCCGGCTATGTCGGCTTGGCCTGCGCCGTCGCCATCAAGTCATCGGCGCCCGATCTGGAAGTGGTTGTTACAGATGCCGCGCCCGCCGGCGCCTTCGAGAAGGACAGCCGCGCATCGGCAATAGCCGCAGCCGCCGCGCGGATGCTGGATCAGCTCGGCGTCTGGGCCGAAATCCTGCCGCATGCGCAAGCAATCAACGACATGATCGTCACCGATTCCCGCACATCCGATCCCGTGCGCCCCGTGTTCCTGACATTTGGCGGCGAAG